>NZ_JBGVOG010000108.1:0-22383 GCF_045126245.1 Methanobrevibacter sp.
AACAACTATTACTTCTCTTCCATCCGGACTATCACCGTCGGTTTTGGAATCTCACCAAATCAACACGTTTCCGTGCTCGTGGACTTATTTTGTTTTAAAAATCACCACCGGTGGGGAATTGCACCCCGCCCTGAGAGCATATTAACAATATATTCATCATGCATAAAATACTTTTTGGTGAATTATTCTATTTTAAAAAAAATTGTTATGACCTTATTTTTTTATTTAATTATCTAAATAATTAATTAAAAAGTAGCTGCCGTCCTTGTTTCTATTAAATAACCTTTTCTAGGCAATAATAACTTTAGTTTTTTATAGCTTGCAGAATTATGTATTATTGTTCCATCAAGTTTTTTTAATGAAAAATAACCGCTTCTTCTTCTACCCCATATAAAGCATTCTTGCCCGTTATAAGATACATTATCATATAATCTAAATCCTTTAACCTTATAAGGTGCTTGATTTAATAATCTTTTTCCTTTTTTTGGATTATACCTATGAATTTTTCTGTTATGACATCTTACCTTTTTTTGATAGAAATAATAATCTAATGGTTTAGCAGAAGGATTACCACTTATACATCTTGCATCAACATAATGTTCTTTGGGAAGACCATGTTTAATCCTAATATAATTAGTAATATAACCAAAAGTCACAGAAACATTAGAATACAATTCTATTAATTTATAATATAATCTCCACTTCATAACATTCATAAATGAAGCATCTCTAAAAGACTTTTTTCTATTAAATTTTAGATGTATTTCACCTTTATGAAACTTATTGTGACAAGTTTTACATAAAGTTATGAGATTATTAGGCGAATCTCCACCAGTTTTTTTTGATTCAATATGATGAATATTCAGAACAAAATCATTTGATTTTCCTTTACAACATTGGCAAGTATAATTATCTCTATATAATATATATTGCCTTATATTCAAAAAACCTAACTGTTCACCTTGTTGATATTCTTTACCAGAAATATCTGGATTATTAATTTTTTGAATATCAAAATTTGCAACCTCAACAACCAATTTAGAAACAGGTAAAATTTTATAAACATTATCTATTGATTTTAAATGAGTATCAATTTTATGTTTTACTGATGGAGCAATCCAATGATTACTTTTTCTACGATTATCAAATCGAGGTTTTCTATGTCTTGTATTTCTAGACCGTCTACTTTTTCTATTTTGTCTTCTATCAGAATTAAGTTTAACAATATCGTTTCTAAGTTCAACAGTTGAAGCATATAATTCTTTCTTTTCAGTTGTAGCTGATAAACCAATGAATTTGCTACCTGTATCCACTCCTAATGAAATTTCTTGTTTATATCCACTTGAACCATATAATAATTGAATAGTGAATGGTTTTCTTTGAATTACTTGGGCTTTTTTATTTTGAAGTAATTTTCTTGCCTTTGCAGGTTTGCAAGGCATTAACGGTTCTTTATTTTTGTTTAGTACATAAACTAACAAATAGTTTACCTCCTATTCCTGAGTTGTGAAGCCTTCGCCAATGTTATTCCAGAGTTTTATATACATGCAACACTGTTTCTACCTCTCAAAACTGTTTAATTACATGTCTTAGAGCTACAGACGAGGCTTTATATCCATAGGTAACTATATATTTCTGGATAACGTATAATAGGCTAATCAGCAAGTGGTTATTTATAAACCACCACATTTATAGTGTAGGTAGCTGACCCCGCCCTGAGACGTAATAATAAATATATTAACCAACTATAAAATACTTTTCGGTGTTTTTATTAAGTAAAATTGCTTTTAAAAAGGAATATTGCTTTGAGCTTATAAAATTGACTTAATAAATACTTCAGCGATTAAAACAGGAAAATTAAAGAAATTATAAAGAAATAAAAATTAAAACTCCAAAGTTACAATATCTCCATCCTCAAGATTCAACTCATCCCTTAACTTATCTTTAGCGATGAATTCCAAATAATTTTCTTCATGAGTTGTTTTAGCTGGAAAAACGATAGCTCCTTCAATTCTATCATTTATTACTGCCTTAATATATTTTACAGCACCAAAACCTTCATCAGGTTTAATAATATTTTCACAATTGTTCTTGACTTCATTGATTTCATCAAGACATGATTCCGGTACGATAACATTTAAAGTTCCTGGAAATGGTATAAATCCACAGTTTTTCTTGAATTCCTTTGTATAAAATTCCTGTGATAGAAAATAAGCAGCCTTTCCCAAACCGGTTGTAACTTCACCATTGATTTTCATTAAATGACCTCTAATTAAAACAAATATTATTGAATTAAAGTTAATAATTTTAAACCTGTAATTGATTATTTGATGTAATAACAAAATAATTCATTTTTTAAATTTTATGATGCACCATAGTTCAATACATTTACTTTATTTTCATTATTAATATAGTTAAAGTAAAAAAAAATTAAGAAATTTATTTTAACTAATATGAACATAGATAGTATTACAAAATTATTTACAGGGTAATGGAAATGGAAATAAAAACTATCTCAACGGATGTGTTAATAATTGGATCTGGAGGGGCCGGTTCTAGAGCAGCTATTGAAGTTGATAATGCTGGTTTAAAACCGCTCATAGTTTCAAAAGGTCTTTCATTCAGGTCTGGCTGTACCGGTATGGCTGAAGGCGGATACAATGCTGTTTTTAAAACAGTTGATAAGGACGATTCAATAGAAGCTCACATGTACGATACGTTAAAAGGTGGAAGCTATCTCAACGATGAAAAACTCGTTGAAATATTAGTAAACGAATCACCAAAAAGATTGATTGATTTGGAAAACTATGGAGCTTTATTTGACCGCCAGGAGTCAGGTCAAATAGATCAAAGACCGTTTGGAGGGCAATCTTTTAGACGAACATGTTATCAGGGAGATAGAACCGGTGCAGAATTGCTAAATGCACTTAAAGAGGAAATCATTAAAAGAGATATTGAATGTATTGAAGAAGTAATGATAACATCCCTTGTATGTGACGAAACACAGGTTGTTGGAGCAACCGGATTGAATCTAAAGGATTCCAGCCTAATTTATTTCCAGGCAAAAGCTACAATATTGGCCAGCGGAGGAGCTGGTCAATTATACCCTGTAACATCTAACACTTTCCAAAAAAATGGAGATGGTTTTGCAATAGCTTATAGAGCTGGAGCCAGTTTAGTTGACATGGAACAAATCCAGTTCCACCCGACAGGAATGGTAACACCCGAATCCAAAAAGGGAGTTCTTGTAACTGAAGCCGTAAGGGCTGAAGGCGGAAAGCTTCTAAATAAGGATGGCGAAAGATTCATGTCAAAATACTCTCCTGAAAAGATGGAACTATCAACCCGTGATGTTGTTGCCCGTTCAATTTACCAGGAAATCATCGAAGGAAGGGGAACAGAAAACGGAGGAGTTTATCTGGACATTTCACACTTGCCTGATGATGAAATTGAAGAAAAGCTTGAAACAATGGTATTGCAATTTGAAAATGTGGGCGTTGACATTAAAAACGGACCTATAGAAGTTGCTCCTACAGCACATCACTTTATGGGTGGATTAAAAATCAATACCGATGCATCCACTTCACTTGAAAACCTGTTTGGTGCAGGAGAAGTGTGCGGTGGAGTTCATGGAGCAAACCGTTTAGGCGGAAATGCTCTGGCAGACACACAGGTATTCGGTAAAATCGCCGGTGAAAGCGCTTCAAAAATAGCTAAAGTTACAGAACTAAAAACAAACGATGAAATGGTTCAAAAAGAAGCTTCAAGAATTGAAGGACTAATTAAGGAAGGTTCGATCAAACCACAGGAATTTAAAAACAGAATCAAAAATTTAATGTGGGAAAAAGTAGCTATTGTAAGAGATGAAAAGACATTGAATGAAGCCTTAGTCGAACTTCTGGAAATGCAAAAGGATCTTGACAATTTAAGCGTTAGCGATAAAAAGCAATATAACACTGAATTGTTAACTGCTCTTGAAGTTATAAACATGGTTGAAATTTGTATTCTAACCGTAAAATCAGCAATATTGCGTAGGGAAAGTAGGGGAGCACATTTCAGATCTGATTTCCCTGAAACAAAAGATGAATGGAAAAAGAGTATTGTGATGAGTAAAAATAAAATAGAATTTGAAGCTAGATAGCTTCTTTTAATTCTTTTATGGCTTGTCTGGCCTTATCATAAATTTCCTGTTCGTCCAAGACAACTAATTTTTTATTTTCCATCAATATTTTACCGTCGCAAATAGTTGTATCGACATTTGAACCGTTTGCTGAATAAATTATATTAGAACTTAAGTTAGTGCTGTCTGGAGTCATGTTGGCTGAATTTGTATCAATTAAAATGATATCTGCCTTTTTGCCAACTTCAATGGAACCTATTATATCATCCAATCCCAAAGCTTCAGCACCTTTAATGGTACCCATAGCTATTGCTTCATCTGAAGTCAATACTTTAGGATCGAGGGTATGAACCTTTTGAAGCAAGCTGGCTGTCTTTAACTCTTCAATCAAATCCAAATTATTGTTTGATGAAGCGCCGTCAGTTCCGATACTTACACAAATATCATTGTCAATTAATTTGGAAACAGGGGCAATTCCTGAAGCCAGTTTCATGTTACTGCATGGGTTGTGTGAAACTTTAACATTGTTTTTCTTGATAATTTCAATTTCCTTATCGCTTAACCATACGCTATGTGCAGCAACTACATCAGGACCTAAAAATCCAATTTTATCCAAGTATTCAAAAGGTCTTAGGCCTTTTTCAGCAGAAATGTCATCGATTTCCTTTTGAGTTTCAGAAACGTGGATATGGATTCCCATATTATATTCATCGGCCAATTGGCGAACTTTAATTAATAATTCTTCTGAAGCTGTATAAGGAGAATGAGGTCCGAAAAATACTTTTATTCTTCCATCAGCCATTCCATCGCAGTTTTTAAACAATGAAAGATTTTCTTTAATTTCGTTTTCCCTTTTTTCAGCATCACCAAAATCAATCATTCCATATGATAGAACTGCCCTGATACCTGCGTCATCCACCGCACGGGCAACATCTTCCATGTAAAAGTACATGTCTGAGAAAGTGGTTGTTCCGGATTTGATAAGCTCTACTGCTCCGAGCAATGCCCCGATATAACAATAATCCCCGTTAAGGTTGGCTTCCATTGGCCATATATGATCATTTAACCAGCTGTCTAAACTTAAATCATCAGCCAATCCCCTGAATAAAGTCATTGATAAATGAGTGTGAGTATTGATAAATCCCGGAAGCAGAATTTTTCCTTCGGCATTGATAATTTTACCTGCATTGCCTTCATCGATTTCATCTGAAATTTCAGAAATTATATCATCTTTAATTAAAAGTGATTGTTTTTTATATTCAAAATTTGGATTTAAAATAAATGCGTTCTTGATTAAAATAGTATTATCTGTCATAATAACACCTAAAAAATAAAAAAAATAGTTAAAAACTTATTTATAAGTTTTTAATAGCTAATTTAATATCGTCAGCTTTGATAGTTTTACGTTTAGCGATTTTAGCAACTTTGTTTGCTTCTACAGCTACATCACGAGCTACTTGTTCAACGTATGCTGCTAATTCTGCTTTAGCATCTTCGCTAACTCTTTCTGCACCAGCATCTTTAATGATTCTTGCGATAGGAGCTTTTGGTATTTCAGACATGTTTTTCACCTCGTAAATTTTTTTTAAAAACTTAAGGCTAATAGAATTAATCTTAAGTTAAATATACAATATAACACGACTTAATATTTAAATATTTTGCTTAAATCAGCAATAAAATATCAAAATAAGAATAAATATATTAAATAATCTAAAATTAATCATGATTAATAATACAAAATAGTAAAAGAAACTATTAATAAAAAGATTAATAAAAATATAATCATATAAAAAAATTGGAAAGATTACGATGAAAATAAAAATTGCGGTTCCATCAAAAGGAAGAATAAGTGAACCCTCAATAAACATTTTAGAAAAAGCAGGATTAGGCTTAAAAGATAGAGAAAGCAGAAAACTAATCTCAAAAACCTTTAATAAAGATATAGATGTATTATTTGCAAGAGCATCAGATATTCCTGAGTTTGTACAGGATGGAATAGCAGATATTGGAATTACAGGTATAGATTTGATTGAAGAAAATGAGGCTGACGTTATACAGCTGCTTGACTTGAACTTCGGAAAAACAAATCTTGTCCTGGCCGCTCCGGAAGACTCAAAAATCAGAAGTGTTGAAGACATAAAATCCGAAATGACAGTGGCTACGGAATTTCCAAACTTGACTAAAAAATATTTAGAGAATAATAATTTAAACTTAAAAATCGTTAAACTAAGCGGATCAACAGAAGCGGCACCATTCATTGGCGTTTCCGATTTGATAACAGACCTTACAAGTACCGGGACAACATTGAAAATGAACCATCTGGAAATTGTTGACACACTGCTTGAAAGTTCAATTGTTCTTGTTGCAAACAGGGAAAGCCTAAATGACAAAAAGCAATTGATTGAATCTGTCAGCACAAGCATTAAAGGTGTTTTAGAAGCGGCACGTAAAAAATTATTGATGATGAATGTAAAAACACAATATTTGGACAGTGTAAAAGAAGTCATGCCATCAATGGGTGGACTGACAATCTCTGACGTTTTATCCGATGAACAAACAGTTGCAGCTCAGGCAGTAATAGACGAAGATGAGGTTTTCGAACTTGTAAACAAACTAAGAAATGCCGGTGCTAAGGATATTCTTGTTGTGCCAATCGAAAGGATCATATAAACGAACAGATAAGTTTGCAATGACACGAAATAAAGGGTTGATTAAAATTTTTAAATTGAAAAACATAATTTCCATAAAAGATTTTGAAAGAGAGGATATAGACTACATTATTGATGAAGCGGCTAAACTAGAAAACATTGCCAAATCAAAAGAAGTTAGTGAAGAACTTAAAGGAAAAATTTTAGGTTTAATGTTTTTTGAACCATCAACAAGAACAAGAATGTCTTTTGAAACTGCAATGAAACGTTTAGGAGGAGATGGAATAGGTTTTGAAAATAGTGGATCCAGTTCCGTGTCAAAAGGTGAAAGTATTGCAGATACTGCAAAAATGTTTGAAGGATACTGTGATGCACTTGTCATAAGACATGAACTTGAAGGTGTTTCAAAATTCATCTCTGGTATCGTTGACGTCCCCGTCATTAATGCGGGAGACGGAGCAGGCCAACATCCAACCCAAACATTATTGGACTTATATACAATCAAAAAGGAAATAGGAAAAATTGACGATTTAAAAATTGCTTTAATTGGTGATTTGAAATATGGCCGTACTGTACACTCATTATCCAATGCATTATGTCTATATGATAATGTCAAAATATACTTGGTGTCACCTCCAGAGCTAAAAATGCCGCAGGAAGTCCTTATTGACTTAAACAAAACAAACATTGTTTATGAAGAGGCAGAAAGCATTGAAAGTATAATTGATGATGTTGATGTATTGTATATAACAAGGATTCAAAAAGAGCGTTTTGTAGATGTTGATGATTATCTAAAAATAAAAGGAGCCTATATCATTAATAAAAAAATGCTTGAAGGCAAGGATGTTATCGTAATGCACCCATTGCCAAGAATTGATGAAATCGATACTGATGTTGATGATACTCAATACAACAAATATTTCACACAAGCATTCAATGCCGTTCCTGTAAGAATGGCTATCTTAAAAACATTAATTAAAAACAACCCTAAATAGTGAAAAGGGTTGTTTCAAGTAAGTTTTCATCACATTGAAGCTTGATTATATTAGTTCTTCCTTTTCCACGACCACGTGAAATTGTGTTTGTTGAAATTATTCCTAAAAGTTCAAGCTCATTAATAAAGTCAAAAATTCTTCTGTAAGTAACAGCGTCCTTTTTGGATACCATTTCATATTCATCATATAATTTTCCGGAAGTTATTTCCTCGCCTTGTTTTGATAAGTTTAAAATAGCTTCCAAAAGCCTTTGCTGCTGTAGAGGTAAAGTTTGAATGATTTCAGTAACCTTATTGTGTTCAATCCTATCCTTCGCCATTCTAACATGAGCGCTAGTTACCTTATCTGAATCATCATCAAAAGCCAATTCTCCAGCATTTTTAAGTAAATCAAGAGCATATCTTGCATCACCCTCTTCCTTAGCAGCCATAGCTGAACATAATGGAATGACATCACTGTCTAAAACATCATCGTTAAATGCTAATTGAGCTCTTTCAAATAAGATATCACTTAATTGATCTGCACCATAAGGAGGGAATACAATTTCCTTATCATTTAGACTGCTTGTAACCCTGGACTTGATCAGATTCTTAAAATCCAAATAATTACTAATGGATAAAACGGAAACATTGTCAGTTCTTGTCAATGTGTATAAAATCCCATCACCGTCTTTATCAAGCAAAATATCAATCTCATCCAAAATGACAATCAAAATTAATTTGCTTCCATAAACATTTGTTTTGAAAATGTCTCTAAATGTATTGACAATTTCCCCTTTAGTCCAACCCCTGTTAGGAACGTCACGGCCGAGCTGTTGACATAATTGAGCAATTACCTGATATTCAGTGGTATAGTCAGTGCATCTGATATACTCAACTTTCACCTGGACCCTTTTATTGCGTGCTGCATCAATCAGCTGTTCACGGGCAAATTTGGATGCCGCTGTCTTACCTGTTCCTGTTTTTCCATAAAGGGTAACATTAGATGGAGTAACACCATTTAGAGCATCAATCCAATATTTGGCAATTTGCCTTATCTGTTCTTCCCTGTGAACTAATTTATCTGGTAAAAATCTATGATCTAAAGGTTTTTTATCCTTAAAAATACTTTTACCAAATGAATCGTCACCTTTTTGTATTTCATCAAAAATGTTTGACATAATAACACCAGTATCAATATAATAAAATTTAGTAAAAATTAGAAAAAAACTATGAGTTGTATTTCCAGTGATAATATATGAAAAGTATCATAAATAAAGGTTTTTATTACAATATTAGAAAAAGTTAATAAAAATTAAAAACCAAACTTTATTAAAATCGTTCAAATAGATGAATATTAGATATTAATCCATATTAAATTAAACGAATGGAATATTAGAACTAAATATTAAAATAAACTTCAAATATTGAATTAAAATTAAAACATGAAATGGTACTGTTTCAAATATAAAATAACAATTTCAAGTGTAAAAATCTGGAAAAATCAGGAAAAAGAAGACCGCATTTAGCTTTAAAAACAAAATTTTTAAAAAATTTATCAAAATTTGATGTAGAGTGAGAGAGATGCATTTCAAGTGTAAAGCATTTTATCCGAAAATCAATTTTCGAGACATGTGTTTCAACTGTAAGAAAATGTAAAATTCTATTTTGACTAAAAAAGATATTATTTGATTGGTTAAAAATTCATAAAATAAAAAACAAAGGCCAAATTGCAGAGATAAATTTCAAGTGTTACAGATGAAATGTACCTCTTCAATCTTTCAAAACCCTCAAAAACGTTATACTTGAAACGTACCTCTCCCTGTCTAAATGAACATATCGTTCTCATTGGATACGTTTACTTTTGGGGAAATTTTACCAAATTTCTTATCTATTAAGAAAATACAATGTAATTTTGCCTTAAAAACACGTTTAAGTGTTTTAATAAATTCATTTTTTGTCAATCCATCTTCAAAAATTGTATCTGTAACAACAAACTGCTGCAACAGATCCTGATTAATGTTAAGATCAAAATCAACCAAAAAGCTATTAATTCCAAACTGCAAATCCAAAATAAATTCCCTTCTGTTTTCAGGTGTTGATGAAATCATCAGATTCAAATGTTCTTGAGCTACCTGTGTTGCACATGCAACGATAATGCAGTCTTTTCCTCTAGGTTTTACAACATCCATGATATTTTCTTTTGGAAATTCGATAACATAATGAAAATCAGAATTTTCATCGAATTTTTTTTCCAATAAGGAATCTTCTTCCATTAACCAGTTTCTAATGTTTTCTTCAATATCCATAGTATCATCATAAAAATTTAATAATAAATTATATATTTTTTTATTATATATATTATAAAGTATGATTGAATATAATGAAATGATTAGTGATATTATTTTCACACAAACAGGAAACATAAATTCCTTAAATCTATTTATATTTATCATATCAGCATTACTGGTTTCAATTGCAATAGATGTTGTCTTCGGAGAACTTCCAGGAAGAATTCATCCTGTTGTCATCATGGGATCTGTAATAAATTTCTTCAAGAAAATGTTCATAGGAATTAAAAATAGGTGGTCAGGTTTTCTTCTGGTATTGTTCGCTGCATTTGTTGTGAGTCTGATTCTGTTTATTATATTTATCATTGGAGATCTAAACATTGTTTTACTTTTCATTGTTTATTCACTGCTTTTATCATCGACATTTTCAATTAAAATGCTTTTGGATACTGCAATCAGTGTGGAAAATGATTTGAAGGAAAGTTTGGATAAGGCACGCCAGTCTGTTTCTTACCTTGTGAGCAGGGACACAAATGAGTTAACTGAAAGTTTCATCATCTCAGCAACAATAGAAAGCATGACAGAAAATATAACTGATTCATATATCGCGCCGATCTTTTATTACTTCATCTTTAGTGTAATCATATTATATTATCCATTAAACTATGAATTATACCTTTTATTATTAATTCCGATGTTATATAGGTTATCCAACACATTAGATGCAATGGTCGGTTATAAAACCGATGAATTAATGGATATTGGATTTTTACCTGCAAAAATAGATGATATTTTAAATTATGTTCCATCCAGAATTGCAGGATTATTCGTTGTACTGTCAGCATACCTGCTTAAGCTGGACGGCAATAACAGTTTTTATATAATGAAAAGGGATGCAAGAAAATGTCCTAGTCCAAATTCAGGTTATACAATGGCTTCTGCAGCCGGTGCACTCAATATTCAGCTTGTTAAAAAGGATACATATGTTTTAGGTGATGAAAACAAGGAAATTGAAATCATTGATATTGAAAATGCAGTGAAATTATCAAAATGGACAATTATATTATTTACAATAACAATTATATTATTATTAATTATAATCAAAGTGATATTATGAAAGTGGCTATTATTTCTGTTTCAGAAAAAGGATATGACTTATCTTTATCCTTAAAAGAAAAATTGGACTTGGATTCAACAATTATAAAAACAGATTTGTACCATAAAAATGTAAAGAAATATTTTCCAATTTTATTTTATGAATATGATGCTATTATAGCAATAATGGCCTCAGGAATTTTAGTCAGATCAATTGCACCATTAATAGAATCCAAAGTAACTGACCCTGCAGTCTTAAACATAGATGATAATGGAAACTTTGTTATATCTCTATTATCAGGTCATTTAGGTGGAGCAAATAGGCTTACTCAAAAAGTAGCCAGTCTAATCGGCGCAACACCAGTCATAACAACATCGACAGATGTAAATAAAAAGCTGGGAATTGATGTTTTGGCAAAGGACCTTTATTTATCAATAGACAACACAAAAGAAATTTTGTTTTTCAATAAATGTATTCTTGAAGGAAAGAAAATTTCATTGACAGTCAATCCCAACAGGGATTTCAGTTATTTATTCAGATATTTAAATGACAATACACTTGAAACGGATATCTCCGTCAGTTATTCCACAAAAGTAAACAATAACGAAATTGTTGCCTGTGTAGATGGCCATGAGTTGATATTAAGTGAACGTAAGATTGTTGCGGGAATGGGTTGTAGACGTGGAAAAGAATGTATAAATATTTATAATGCATTAGAAAGTTCTGTTAAAGAATTAAACATTGACATTTCAAGAATAAATGAACTGACATCAGCAGAAATCAAAAAAGATGAAAAAGGAATGTTGGAATTGTCTGAAAAATTGAATATTCCGATTAATTTTGTTGATTTGGAAAAGTTGGAATTGTTTGAATCAAATGATATTCAAAAATCAGAATTTGTAAAATCAAAATTTGGCATTTATGGTGTTTGTGAGCCGTCAGCATTGATTATGGCAGGTTTCGATTCAAAATTAATTTATAAAAAGACATCTTACAGTGGCGTTACAATAGCTATAGCTGTTTCGAAATGAAAAAATAATAAAAAAAGAAATTAGATTGATTCTAATTTAGATAAAACTTCCCAAATTAATGTTCTTGCTTGAACAGGAATGTTAGGATCGTTACTAATATCATCTAATTTTCCTAAAACAGTACTTATTTTTACAGATTGATCTTGTTCTTCATCGTTTAATAATTCGTTAGACTGACTGGCAGCTTCTCTGATGTTACGAGGCACAGAATTATTGTCTGAGATAAATTGAAGAATTTCAGATACTTCCTTGATAGTTTGTTCGCTCATAAATTACCCCTCCAAAATTATTAGTAAAACAAGTAATGCAATATATACTATATATCCTTATTGTACATTTAAATATTTTTTGGTGCTTTTATATAGATTTTATATTCTCATTATTCAAATAACTTTAAATTAGATAATAAAAATTGTTTAAAAGTATAGTAAAATTTATATTAAATTAAATTGAATTATTATATATGTCAGATATAAGTAAAACAACTATAAATCTACCTGTAGATTTAAAAAAAGAATTAAAAAAGATGGCAATCGATGAGGAAACTTCATTATCCGGTTTAATCATTAAAATGATTGAAGAAGGAATGAAAAATAGAAATAAAGTTATTTCAGATGAAGATTAAATAATATCTTCAACTGAATTTAACATATGTGTTACAAATTGAGTTTTAGCGGTTTCTTCAACAAAAATGGCTAACAATTCAGCTTCTTTTAAATTTTCACCGACACACACTACACCATGTTTTTTTAGGATTAAAACATCCTCGTCGCCAAGACCTTCACTAGCGTTTTTTGCCAACTCATAGCTGCCCGGTTTTTCATATTCAATTTCGGCCAGGAAGGGTGTTTCAACATCTCCGAATCCTTCAAATCTTTTGATTCTTTTTGAAGAATGGGCAAAACCTGTTGCGTATGGGGAATGTGTGTGAACAATTCCATTGACATCTGATCTTTTTTTGTAAATTTCCAAATGCATGTTGACTTCTGAAGATGGCTTTCCCTTTGTTAGTATATTTCCATCCAAATCTACAAGGACAATATCTTCTTCATTCAATTGGGACAGTGATTTTAGGGTGGGAGTTATAGCTATTACATCTCCATTTTCTCCTTTAAATCTAGCGCTAATATTTCCAGCTTTACCTGAAACTAATCCATTGTCATAAATATCATTTGAAATATTGATAACTTCAGAAATATTTTTTTTCATATAATTACCTCATTATAAGAATTTAAAATGTTTATATTTACCCTTATGAAGTACAGGAACTTCAGCAGGAGTTGGTTCAATGTTATAGATTTTTTGAAACTCTGTTTGGGTCTGGAATGTACCTGAGTTGATTAAATGAATTCCTTTATACCTTCTGTACGTATTAATATGCACGTGTCCGGTATGGAAAACGTCTGGAATCTCATCAATTACTAGATAATCTTCAAGTTCTGATGCAAGTGGAGTTCTTTCACCATAAATTGGTGCCAAATGTCTTTTCTTGAGTAATTCTTCCATTAACAAATCATTTTTTTCATGTGTAAATTCTTTTACGGCCATTACCAAATCATCAAAACTACGTCCGTGGTAGATTAAAACGTTAATTCCGTCCAGAGACACTACACCAGGATTTGAAATAAATTCCACATTGTCCAGTTCGTATAATGCCTTTGCATATTCTTCAGGCACAGCCGGCTGAGGTTCTGCAACTCTTGAAGCATCGTGGTTTCCGGGTGCAATAATAATCTTGATGTCGCTTCTAATATTTCCTAAAAATCTGGCCGCCTCATTGTATTGTTGGGTAATGTCCTTTATTGCGAGCTCTTTTTCCTGGTTTGGATATACACCGATTCCATCTACTATATCTCCACCTATTATAAGATATTTAACGTCTTCCGCCACTCTTCTCTGTTCTTCAGTACCAAAATCACAATTGATCCAATCTATAAATCTTTTAAATGCGTCTTCCAGGAATGTTAAGCTTCCAATGTGAACGTCTGATAAGAATACAATTCCAAAGTCCATTTCCTTATCTGGAATTTGTATAACGTCAGGATTGATAATTTGCTGACCGAAGGCAAAGCCTCTGTCGGAACTTTTATTTGCTATGATTCCAACGACTTCATCCCTTACAAGCTTTTCGGCTTCAGCAAATAATTCTTCGTTATTTTGTGAAAATAAAACAGAAATTTCACCTGTATCATCTTCAAATTCAATGATTTTATGGCCATTTTTACTGGATCTGATTTCCCTAACCATCAATATCATACTTAGGCTTTCCTGCGAATCGTCAATGTCGGCAACTTTAATCGAATTTCTAAGTTCGGGCCTTTTTGATAGGATATTATATAATTTTTCATATCTGCTCTTGAAATATGAAATCAAATTTTCAAGTTCGCCGCTTGTATATGACTTTTTACTTGTGTCCTGTATGATTTTAAAATCGTATTTGACGTTTGTTTTTTCCAGGTTTCTTTTAAATTGTATTTTTTCATCTTTAACAGTTTCTGAAGCTTCTAAAATTGCTTCATTAATATGTTTTTCTTTGTTGTCGCTATCTTTTTTAAGAGCATCTATTGATGAAACGGGTTTACTCTCTTTTTCAGTTTCTGGTGTTTTTGGCTTAATTTCAATCTCTTTTTCTTTAGGGGTTGAATTAATTTTTTCTTCAACTGGAGCTTTTTCATCATTGATTAGGGTTTTTTGATTTTTATCATCCTTTTTTTCAATGTTACCTGTTATTTCATCAATTGTTTGTCCACTAACAGATATTAAATCTTTTGATGAAAATTTATCACTTTTTAATTTAACTATTAATGAAGATGCAAAATCTATAGGATTGTCTGCATTAATAACTTTGTCATAAGCTTCAGGTGATAGGTTGATTCCTTTTTTTGCAAATTTTAATAGAATTTTATTAGTTGACATATTAATTAAAATTTTTATTTTCTATGTTAATAAACTTTGAGAATTTTTTTTGACAACTTTTTAGTCTATGGGTTATATTTATTATATATTAAAAATAGAAATTAAATTATTATAATGTACTTATTAAATTGATAAGTTAATGACTGTGATAAAATGGCAAATAAAATACTTAGAATTGTTTTGATAATTGTATTATTTGTAGTATTTTTTGAAGTAGGTCTTGTTAGTTCATATACCATTGTAACATCCGAGACTCCTAATTTCCAGGGACTGGTGGATATGCAGATATCAAAAATCACAGGATTTTTTAGTCCGGAAAAAATCAACGATGTTTTGGTAAAAGACCCGACTCCTATTAACATTTCCAACAAAAAGGATGTTGCCTTAAGGATGGAGGAGCTGTCTGAGGTCGACGGTGTAAACATCGAGTCAATGAATGTTACAACTTTTGAAGACACAGACAATAGTAATTTTACAGTAACTATTGAGGCTTTAGGTTATGCGTCTCCAAATTCAACCTCCGGACAGATTATTATCAGTCAGACCCCATCCTATAAAGTTATTGCAAAAGGAAATGCTACCTACAGGGACGGCGGACTGTATGTTGATGAAAATACTATGAAAATAAGTTCTGTTTTAAAATTATATTAGTGATATTATGATTAATGTTATTGGAATTGGTCAAAAAAGAGAAAATATGACTTTAGGTGCCATAAAAGCTATTGAAGAGTCAGATGTTATTATCGGTTATAAAAAATACATCAGCCAAATTGAAGATTTAATTTCAGATAAGGAAGTCATTAAAAAAGGAATGGGCGATGAAATTTATAGGGCCGAAATGGCTATTCAAAAAAGCCTTGATGGTCAAACAGTTTCATTAATCAGTTCCGGAGATCCGGGCGTATTTGGAATGGCTAATGTGTTATATCAGATTGTCAGTAAGTATGAAAATGTTGAAATTAATGTTTATCCGGGCGTTTCTGCTGTAAATTATGCTTCAGATATACTTGGAGCTCCCTTAAATGATTTTGCAGCCATAAGTTTAAGCAATATTTTAACTCCTTTATCAGAAATTGAAAAGAAATTGAGATATGCGCTCGAGGCGAATCTAATAATAGCCATATACAATCCATTAAGCAAAACTCGTAGAGAACCATTTAAAAGGTTCAAACAGTGTGTTATAGATGTTAAGGGAGAAGATACATTAATTGGTGTTGTTGACAGTACTTATGAACCTGCGAAAAAGACCATTGTAAAGGTTAAGGATTTAACTGAAGACATTGTCAACATGTCCTGTACATTGATTGTTGGCAATGACTTGACTTACCAGCAGGACAATAACCTTATAACTCCGAGAGGATATGTTATACGGTCTGATATTCATCCATTATCACAGAATCATTATGAAAAATTTGTAAATGGTGAAGTTGCACACGGACCTAATAGGGATTGTGAATTCTATCCATGTCATTGGGATGGTCAGTATTGTGATTTCTGCTATTGTCCATTTTATCCATGTGGTGATTCTTCAACCGGCGGAGAATGGATTAAAGGCAAAAACGTTTGGAACTGTAAGGAGTGTAACTGGTTACATGAGAAAAATGCAGTTGAATGTTTAAGAGAACCTTTAGAAAATCTTATAACCGAAGTCGATGACTTGAAATCCAAGAAAAAAACTTTATTGAAGCTTAGAAGAGCATGCTTATTAAAAAATAATCCAAATGATCTTTAGGGGAATTTGAATTGTCAATCAAAAATCTTTTAATTGAAATGAAAAATTTATCAGAGCTCATGGTTGATTTGGCTTATTCAGCTATATTATTCAATAGTAAAGCAGCTGCTGAAGAGGTTATTGCACTTGAAAATGAAGTAAATGCCATGAACTATGAAATTAAAAAAGAATCGTTAGTTGCAGCCAGATCTTATGAGGATGCGGAAAAATTAACTGCACTTCTGGAGATTGCGGAGGCTGCAGAAAGTATAGCAAATGCAGCTAAGGATTTAGCTGACCTTGTAATTACAGGTTTTAAACCACATCCAGTATTTAAAATGGTAATGGAAGAATCCGATAAAAGTATTGTGAGAGTTATTATTGATGAAAAATCAGATTTGGCAAACAATACTTTAGGTGATTTGCTTTTAGTTAACCGTACAGGAATGAGAGTTATTGCAATTAGAAGAGGTTCATCCTGGATTTATGGACCGGATAAAAATACTACATTACTTGCTAATGATACATTAATATTAAAAGGTACAGAAGCCGGAGCTGATTTATTAGAAAAATTGGCCGCTGGAACTTGTTCTCTTGAGGATATTCCAGAAGAATTAGAAGATGAAATTGATTAAATAAAGTGATTTAAATGAAAATTATAGGTAGTGATATTTATGAAGGGCAGAAGTCCACAGAAGAAGATTCGAAGTTCACTATCTGTAGTTTCTCCTATTTCTGATTTTTTTGAAGAGTATAATTCTACTATCAAGGAAGGTCTTATAGCACTTTTAATCTGTGCTGTAGGCGACTTAATTGCTGGTATTATTTTGGGAAAAATGACATTTTTCCTTGAAACTTTCCCAGGACTTTTAGTGATTATTCCCGGTGCAATTGGTATGAGGGGAAATATTTTCAGTTCTTTTGCATCAAGGTTATCCACTAACCTGCATATTGGTATAATATCAGCTAAGTTTGAGTTATCAGAACAATTGAATTATAATATTTTTGCTTCATTTGTTTTAACACTGATTTTATCATTGTTTTTAGGCATTGTTGCAAAATTGATGTGTCTGCTCTTACACTATCCTTCAATGTCTTTAATAGACTTTATAATAATTTGTGTAGTGGCAGGTATTATTTCTAATTTAATCATGCTGCCGATAACAATGTTCGTTTCGTTTAAAAGTTTTCAGCATGGTTGGGATCCGGATAATATCACAAGTCCTATAATTGCTGCATTCGGTGATTTATTTACTTTACCTGCAATTATATTATCAGTGTTTATATTACAGGCATTGAATGTAAATTGGATTTTCAAGGATGTTACCCTTGTTGTTATCCTTTTGATTGTTTTTGTAACATTTGTTCATTGTTATAGATTATCCGATGAAACAAAAACTATTTTAAGGCAATCCACCCCTGTTTTGCTTTTATGTTCCTTTTTAGGATGTTCAGCTGGTGGAATTTTAAATAGTGCAGTTGAAAGCTTGCTTTCAAATCCAAGTTTGCTTACCTTAATTCCACTATTTTCCGGAGAAAGCGGAAGTTTGATTAGTATTCTGGGCGCCAGATTATCATCAGGCCTACACTCAGGGCTTGTTGAACCAAGCTCAAGACCACAAGGAAATACAATCAGCAATTTCAGTGTTTGTTTTGTTTTATCAATAGTTGTTTTCCCATTGATAGGATTCCTTGCCGAAGCTTCATCAGTCATTTTAAAAACCGGTGGTGTTGGATTTGTTAAGATAATGGAAATCAGTACATTATCAGGAATTGTTTTAGTATCTGTAATGATATTTTTAGTTTATTACATTTCAATTACATCCTATAAACATAATTTAGACCCAGACAATATAGTGATTCCAATATCAACAAGTATTACAGACTCAATTTCAAGTCTAATATTAATTTCAATATCTTTGATAATTTTGGGTGTTTTAATTTAATACCATGCTCTCAAAATTAATTGGCAATCGTTCGTTGTGAAATAATCATATTTTAACTTGTCATTGTCGAATGATTTTGGAACGCATACGAGTAATGCTTTCGCTTTTTGCTTGTCGATATGAATAAATGCCACCGCACTGCTTTCGTCATTGAAATTGATTTCGTTGTTGAGGTAAATGTTTTGTGAAATAACGGTTTTCCAATTTTTATGTTCGTGGTCTGATGTGGTGTCAATGAAATATTTGGTGTTGTGTTTTTCGCTTTCATCAAAGAGCAGATAGTAATCATTAGCTCTTAAATTTCCTTTAAACACTTTAAAGTAGTTACAGCTGTATTTATCTGATTTATGGTTATTATAATTGCATTTTCCCTCATTTTGAAAGTTTTTTATCACATATTTCTTAAAAAAATCACATTTTACGATTCTATTGACAGAATAAATGTTGTTTTCATCTTCGGTATTTCCAATTTTTACACTTGAAATACTACTCTCCTGTGGAATTAGCTCTATTGAGCTTTTAATTTTAGAATTTAACAAATATCGACTTATATATTTATTATAATCGCTTCCAAAAGTCATCAATTTTTCATATGATACGCTGTTTGGAATCACATGACCCTCCTCATTTACTATCGCAAGACCGCTTCCCTTTTTATAATTTCCTCCATAACTTACATTTCCCGGATTGTTTATTAGATAATCGACTACCCCTTCAAGCAACGTTTCGTCGTGTTCATTTTCAATGTTTTTTACCAGTTTTTGAGTATTTATTTCATCGATTGAAAGAAAGACTCCAATAATCATCAAGATTATAATTAGAACAATACCTATTTCCAGTGTTATGTTTCCCTTGTTGTCCATTTATATCAATCCGTATTTTTTTCTGTGCGAATTATCCAAAATCAGACTGTTTGGGTCTGATTCATTTATTTTAACACCATTGTAATGGTCTGAAAAGACTACATGGTCGGAACAGGAAAGCGATTCGTTTTTCAAATAGGTATGTGTTTGAATAAATACTTCAAGCCCGTAATGGGGACATTTTCCTTTACCTTCCAGGCGGCATAAATAACAGCTTCCATCAGCGCTTTCGTGAAAATAACCTTTTTTAAGACAGTCATCAAGTACTCCGGGGTCGCCATGATGGATATATGGATCATATGGGCATTTTTGAATGTACATTGGGGCTGTCGCTTCGATATAGGATTCAGGCGATTTGAAATTATGTAAAACCATATATCCAGCTATTGCATTTTTATAATGAATTTTTTCGTCGTAGGTTAAAATTCCCGATGCAATAGTTAGTTTTGCCAGAGGCAACGGATCTTTCAGCCCTTCCACCGAAGCGTTTCTTTCGACAATACCGGAATATTTTATGCTGTTTTTCTCGACATTTAGCTTTACTTTAAATAATATTTTCCATGGGCTGTTGGTGTTTTCCACATCAACGGTTTGTGAAGATATTTTCACACCATATTTTTTTTCAAATTCTTTATTTTTCTCGTTTAAGTGTTTATCCAGGTTTTTTTTAATTTGATTTTTGCTGTTAAATATTGGAAGACCGTTGTAGACCTTTTGAGTTGCCTCGGATATTGACTGTCTTTCGAGCACTTCAAGATTTCTATCGTAATCATCAACAATATATTTGAATTCATTATTTGATTTTAATTGTGTATTTTCACTTTCAATAAAATTTACACTCGTAACAATGAAAATGGATATCAAAAACAATGTTATAGCAATAATAGCTAAACTACCTATAATTAAATTTCCTTTAGAGTCGATTTTCATAATATAAAAATTATCATGAATTTATAAGTTTGTTTCTTAAATGCGACTCCATGATTTTACACAAATCTGTATTACATTTTTTTTAAATCAATAAAAAAAGTAATAAAAAAAATACTTATTTATATTATTGATTAGAAACTATACTTATTAGAAAATATATGGAGGATTTTCATGTCAGATACTGTTAGAACATGGCGTCATATACAACAAAGATACAATCTTATAGGTTCTAAATGCACCACTTGTGGAGAATTGTTCTTTCCATCTCGTGTAGTTTGTCCTAATTGTAGGAGAAAAGGTAATCTTGAACCTTTCCAGTTTTCCGGAAAAGGCAAAATTCACACTTTTTCAGTTATTAGATCTGCGCCAGATAACTTTAAAAAATCAGCTCCTTACGCTGTAGCTGTAATTGAACTCGAAGAAGGCGCAAAATTAACTACACAATTGGTCGATTGCGATGTTGATGATATCGAAATTGGTGATGATGTAGAGATGGTATTTAGAAGAATTAGAGAAGATGGAGAAGACGGAGTAATCTCATATGGATACAAATTCAAAGTTATCAAATAATGCTGCAGTGATTTTAGTAAGTCACGGAAGTACTTTACCTTATGCAGAAGAAGTATTTACAGAAATTAAGGAAAAATTCATCAAAAAAACAGGAATTGCAACTGAAATAGGTTATATGAAAGTTTCAGAGCCTACAATTGCAGGAGCCGTTGAAATTTTAAAAGATGAAGTCGATGATTTGAAAAAGATTATTGCACTTCCGGTATTTTTGGCTCCAGGTATTCATACAAACATTGATATTCCACAATTGTTAGGTCTTGAACCTTTGGAAGTTGATCCGAGATGTCCTGATGGAAACTATCCTGAAGAACATTATCTGTCAATAGCCCGTGATGTTGATTTCGATGGTGAAATCGAGTTATTGGGTTCCATTGGACCTCGTGATGAATTATTGGATATCATCAATAAAAGAATTGGAGAAGCTCTATCAGATTCTAAGTTGGACGATGATGCAAAAACCGGAATTTTGCTTGTAACTCATGGTTCCAGGTTAAATTACAATAAGGAATTTGCCACAGAATTATATGCTAAATTTGAAAAGGCCTGCGATTTACCATCCAGTTTTGGATTTATGGAATTATGTGGTCCGAGCATACCAGAATCTATTAATAAATTAGTAGATGATACTGACATTGATAGATTAGTGGTTATTCCAGTATTCATTGCTCCGGGAATGCATACAACTCATGATATTCCACATATCTTAGGATTTTTAGAAGAGCATGAACACAGTCATTCACATGGCCACGGCGATCATGACCATGAACATGACTTGACTCCTGTTGATTTTGATGGAGAAATTTTATATCCCGAACCTATTAAGGCAGATGACATTCTGATTGATATTTTAGTGGATATGGTTAATGAAAAATTATAAATTTTTCATATATTTTTTTGAAAAATAAATTTTTCAATCTGACTTAAAAAAATTTAACATATAATTTAATTATAATGGATGATAATATGGCGGATAAGAAAACCGGAATTTTACTTTTATCTCATGGTTCTAGGCTACCTGAGGGCGAAGAAGTAATTAAAGCTTATAAAGAAATGTATTTAGAAGAATTTCCTGAAGCTATTGTGGAATATGGATTTATGGAAATTAGAAAACCAGGAATACCTGAAACTATTAAAAAATTAACCGAACAAGCTGATTTGGAAAAGATAGTTGTTGTTCCTGTTTTCATTGCACATGGACTTCACACAAAAAGAGACATTCCTAAATTGTTAGGAATCGAAAATGATTTTGATGAAGATGAAATTTCTGGTCATCATCACCACCATCACG
>NZ_JBGVOG010000109.1:0-6762 GCF_045126245.1 Methanobrevibacter sp.
AACTTTATATATTACTTTTTATAAAATATTTAATGTTCTATAGGACCGGTGGTCTAGGGGTATGATTCCTCTTTGACGTGGAGGAGATCACGAGTTCGAATCTCGTTCGGTCCATATGCCATGGTAGTTCAGATGGGAGAACGCTAGACTGAAGATCTAGATGTCGCTGGTTCAAGTCCGGCCCATGGCATTCTTTTTATACTATTTTTTTTAAGAATTAGTTTTCCAATTAAATATTCTGTTATTTTTATTTAGTTTAATACGGAAAAAATATATTGTTTTGTTTTATTAAAAAAAGAAAAAGGGAAAATTACCTATTTTTTAGTTAAGGTAATAGGTTTTGGTTTTACTTGAGTGTTTTCTCTCAACTCTTTATAGCTTTTAACGATTTCATACCCATAATTGCTCGCAATTCTATCTGCACCTGCGGTTAAAACTTGGTTTGCAATTTTATAGCTGTCTATTCCACCATATATTTCGATTTTAACTTTTGGAGCATATTTTTGGATGATGTTGATGTCGTTTACGATTTCATATATGTGGCAGGGGGTTACAAATCCTGTTGCATTTTTAACGTAATCCGCTCCTGCCTTTTCAATAACTTGAACTACTGCAGATTTTTCCGCATCATCAAGGGCTTTAACTTCTATGTTTACCTTTAGGATTTTATCGCCCATTGCTTTTTTTATCTCTTCAATTTCCTTGCCTATTAAATCATATTTTTTATCTTTAAGATGGCTTAAGTTAACAACTACTTCCAATTCGTCTGCACCTTTATCCATTAATGATTTTGCTTCGGCTAATTTTGTTTGGCTATCTTCAAAACCTAATGGGAATCCGACCACACTTCCAACTTTAATGTCTGTGTCTTTTAAAGCTTCTTTAGCCAGTTCCACATATGTCGGTGAAACGATAACTGAATTGAAAGTTGTCTCTTTAGCTTTTTCCAAAAATTCTTTCATTTCATCTTCAGTGATGATATTGTTTAAATTGGCATAATTGATGTAGGTTGCTAACTCTTTTGAATTTTTTATATTGTACATATTACCACTCTTCTTATAATTAGTTAGTATTTATACGAATGAACTATTTAAATATTTTCATATTAATTTTTTCATCATGTATGGTCCAACTTTTTCATATCCGAATTTACGGTAATAATTTCTGGATCCTATTCCGCTGATTATGGCTATTTCATCTTTTCCATTATCGATGGCTAAATTTTCGGCTTCTTTTAAGAGTCTTTCACCAAATCCTGTGTGCTGTCCGATTCTAGGATTTTTATCCCCTATTTTTATCATGTTACCGTATACATGCAGCTCACGAACAAGGGCTGTTTTATCGCTAATTTCATCTCTAAAATGATTTTTGGAAGGGAATCTCAATCTTAAAAATCCTGCAATGCTTTCTTCATTGACATCTTCAATGGATAAGAAGTTTTCAACACCTCCACACGCACTGTAGGTTTCTCTAAATAATTCAAAGTCATCCAAAGTATATTCTTGGGAGGTCTTTTTGTGGCCGATTTCACGACATCTGATGCATTGGCAGTTAATGAGGTCCTCTTCCAGTCTTTTGTAGACAAGTTCTCCGAGGTTAGACTTCTTAACGCCCGCTTCGATTAATGTTGAAGGAATATCCCTTTGGATTCTCATGGTTCTGACCCATTTTGGCAGAATCTTTTTAATTTCAACAATTAATTCAACTGCTTCCTCATCGGTGTATGGAGCATATTTTCCCGCTTTCCATAAATCATATAATTCGCTTCCTTTGGTGACGAGGCACGGATAAATCTTAAGCATGTCCGGTTTAAAATTATCGTCGTTAAATAATTGCTTAAACATTTTCAAATCTTGCTTTTCTCTTACAAATAAACCCGGCATCATATGCATGGCCACTTTTATGGCAGAATCCCTTAAAAGCTGATTTGCTTTAATAACATCAGAAATTGTATGTCCTCTTTTTATTTTAACATATAAATCGTCGGATAATGTTTGAACTCCAAGTTCAACTCTTGTAACTCCAAAATCCAGCATCCTGTTGATATGCTCTTCTTTACAATAGTCGGGACGTGTTTCAAAGGTCATTCCGACACATCTTACTTTGGAGTTTTCATTGGCTTTCTGGACATCACTGACTAAAACATAATCATTTGGAGGGTATGATTTCAGAATTCCCTTCTCAAAGGACCTGATTTCATCATAGTCAAGGTTATATTCATAATTTTCAGGCTTGTTTTCAATGATCAATCCGAAATCGGTCATTGCCTTGAGGCACTGTGAAGTAAACCATTCCTGATAGCACAAGTCTCTTGAGGGGAATGTTCCTCCCATTATGATTAGTTCAACCTTGTCAATGGGATGGCCTATCTTTTTCAGCTGTTTTAATCTGTTGAAACATTGGATGTAAGGGTGGAATTCATACATTCTGCCTCTCAAGGCAGCAGGTTCTTCACCGGTATAACTTGGAGGGGCTATTTCACTTTCCGGACAATAAAAGCATCTTCCATGGGGGCATTTGTGGGGATGGCACATTACAGCAACAATTGCAACGCCTGACATTGTTCTTGTAGGCTTTTTTTTCAAAATGCCTGAAACAATTTCCTTTTCTTCGGGTTTTGCATATTCCAATATGTCAGCATTGCTCATGAATCTGGATAATTTCAAATCACGGCATAACTGCCTTTTTTCAATTTCCAAATCCCTGCGAGTAGAAATTTTCCCATTTAGAATATCTTCAATTATTGTTCGACATGCCTTTTCCATTAAAACACCCTTTTTTTAAAAATTTAATAGTTAATTTTATATAATCGTATTGTTTAAATAGTTAATGTTTTATTATATGTTTATCAAATAAATATTATAAAAGGTGATACTATGAAAATCAAAGAATTTTTAGGTTCTGTAGTTTTAGATAAAAATGCATATGAAGTTGGTAAAATTGATAATGTAGATTTCGACCCTGCAACTGGTCAAATTGAAAAAATTTATTTAACTTTACAAAAGAATATCTTCTCTAAAGATGAACTCGAAATAGATTTTGAAGATGTTGCAACTATTGGTGCTTATGTTATCTTAAATAAAGAAATTCCAAAAGATGTGGAAGAAGAACCGGTTGAAGCAACAACTGTCGAAATTGAAGATGAATAGATTTATAGGTAGTAGCATGGTTTTTGATGCAAGGGATAAGGAACTTGCTGTAGGCAACCATGTTCGATATGTGGATACAGGAACAATCGGTGAAGTTGTTGACCTGAAAACACAAAAGGACATTGGTTGGGTAAAACTCGATAAAACCGGATTATGGTATCGCTCAAAGTTAGTTGAATTGCTTGACGAGAAAGATTTAAAGAATAAATCTTTTGATGATGGCGGTAATGATGAGATTGATATTGAAGCATTAAAAGAAAAAGCATTAGATTTAGAAAACATCGAACTTGATTCTAATGTTGCTGAAGGTGGAGGTTAATCTCCCCTATTTTTTTTATTTTTAATTGTCTGTGAAAGATTTAATTTTTGAAGCCAATTTAGGGCCGATTCCGTCTATTTTTTGCAATTCTTTCTCAGAAACATTTCCTAAATCATTTCCAAATACATTCACCAGGGTTCTTGCTCTTTTTCTTCCAAGACGTTTAACGCCAACAACCAGAGGTATGATGTCCTGCCTGACTCCATAGTATAGTCTGGCGGATAGGAAATCGAATTCTTTTAAGTGGGTGTAATCGCCTAGAACTTCCGAAGTTTTTTTAGCAAATATTACAAGACGTGATGCCTCATAAGCAGACCTTCTGGTGGAAGCGGAATAAACATTGTACTTGTTTTCAATTTCATATTCGCTTCGCTCGTCAATCCATTCAATCAGTGAGACTGTTGTCGCTTCAGGGTTTCCGATATCCACAGCAAATAACCCTGCTTCAGATAGTTTATCCCGTACAGGATCTTTTGACTTTCTTCCCTTAAATGATATCAACGGCAAATCAGGAGTTTCAGATAGTGCATAAATGAATTCTTCTGCATTGAATTTATTGATTCCGGAAATGTATTCTTTTATTTTAACTGCAGTTTCAACGGCATAATTTGATCTGGCGATAAGATTACCAAAATCGGTTGCTTTAAGGCCTTCCGGGGTTGCTCTGATTATTCCGTTTTGAAGCAGAAACTGGAGTGCGGTTTCAAGTTCATACTTTAGGCTGTCTTCAGCAAAAAGAGACATTGATGGATTGTTGCTCATCTGGTATCCGTATAATGTTTTTCCAAAAAAGTCGGTTAGTTCATCTAAATTTTTTGAAAGTGATGAGGCTATCTGGGCTATAATCTGTCTGTAGATTGCATCCTTATTGTCAACCAACTTTGAGTTGGTCAGTTCAATGTCCCCTTCAATGTAATATTCCTCCAGATTCAAGGCCTCGTCCATTGTCTTGGCTATCAGATAAGAGTAACCCACATCATCATATTGAGGCCTTCCCGCCCTGCCGGACATCTGCTCGTAATCGAAAACTGGGATTGGTTGAGGGCCGTTGCTGGTCCAGCGTGTGTGGTCCCTAATCACAACGGATTTTGAGGGTAAATTAACGCCGTACATTAAACTTGGTGTCGCCGTAATCATTAAAATATTTCCGTTTCTGAATTCGTCTTCAATGATTTCCTTTTGTTCATTGAACAGTCCTGCATGGTGAAATGCAACACCTTTTTCAGCAACTTCGGCCAGTTTAAGGCAAGTGCTTGTCGGCAGAGACCCCTTTTTCTTTGGAACTTCAAGCAATTTTTCGGAAACTTCTTTAAATCTTTTTCTTTGTTCTACATTGATTTTTTTGTTGATTTTCCCGGAAACATAAGTTGCAAGGCTTTCTGTAAATCTTCTTGTTGATACAAAAGCCAATGCCTGGGATTTGTCTTTGATTGCTTTTTCAATTACCTTCACAACAACATCATTTTTATTTTTGGTATTGAACATTTCGGCATCAAGAACTTCCTTATGCAACGGCACAGGCCTATAGTCATGCTCAACACATCTTCCTTCAAGCCATCCTTCAATCTCTTCAATATTCCTGAGTGTAGCTGAAAGTGCAATGATTCTCATGCTGGGATTGATGATTTTGGCACGGGTAATTGCGGCTTCAAGTGTCGGTCCTCTTGTGTATTCGCCGATCATATGGAATTCATCAATAATTAATGTGTCAACGTCCCTTAGCGCATCCCATGAAAACCTTGTAAGAGCATCAAAAGACTCGAAAACCATAACTGATAAATCTGCGCTGGACGGATGTTTTCCTACATTGATTCCATGTTCTTCAAATGCCTTGAATTCTTTCACTTTCTCATTTTGTATTGAAAGAAGGGGTGCTGCATAGACGGCTTTTCCTCCATCGAGTATTGTTTTAAGTGCAGGCAAAACTCCTAAAACAGTTTTTCCGCTTGCTGTAGGAATGCAAATGATGTAGTTTGATTTGTCATCTAAATATCCTGATTCAATCACTGCTTTTTGAGCAGGGTTAAACTCTTTAATGTAGGGATATGCGCTGTTAATTATTTTTTTAATATCAGTTGGTAGATTTTCCATATTAATCATTTAAATCTTTTTTTCTTATTAATAATATATTTTTGTAGAGAGCATTTGAGATTTAATGGGTGGTAACAATTATATATTAGATAAAATAAACTACTTTTCAATAAAAATTAAAAATATGGAGATTAGATAATGGCAATTAAAGTAGAAGTATTCTCAACAAATTCCTGTCCTCATTGTCCTTCCGCAATTGATGCGGCTCAAGTAGCAAAAGACAAATTGGGCGATGCAATTGATGTTGAAGTAGTCAAAATCGATGAAAGCAAAGAAAATTACGAACGTGCTATTCAATATCAAATAATGGCTGTACCAACCATTGTTATAGATGGTGAAGTGGCATTTGTTGGAGCACCTCGTGAGGACGAACTTATCGAAAAACTTGAATCTTTATAAGATTCTTTCTTTTTTTTATTAAAAATGAGCAATGAAAATTATACTGGAGTTACAACAGGTACTGTAGCGACAGCTTGCTCTTTAGCGGCGATAGATGCAATTCTTGATTCGCCTGATATTGCATGTGTTAAAGTTGAAACTCCTAAAAAAATGTTAGATATCATTATTGATGAGTGTAAAAGAATATCTCCTTTTAAAGCTTATGCTGTAGCTCATAAAAATCCTTATAATGATCCTGATGTAACTGTTGACTTAGCTATTGTTTCTACTGTGGAATTATTTGATGATGATGGCGATAAACCGAAAGTCACCATAACCGGCGGCGAAGGTGTCGGCATAATTACAAAACCTGGCCTTCAGATACCTGTTGGCGAACATGCGATAAATCCTATTCCCCGTAAAATGATTTCCGGAAATCTGATGGATAAGATTCCGGAAGGTAAAGTGGCTAAAGTAACCATTTCCATTCCAGAAGGTAAAAAAATTGCTAAAAAAACAATGAATCCTAAATTGGGCATTGTCGGAGGACTGTCCATTTTAGGGACAACCGGTGTTGCCAGGTCAATGTCCAGTGATGCATATAAGAATTCTATTGTTACTCAACTGGATGTGGCAATGGCTTCTGAAATTACTGATCTGGTTTTTGTCCCGGGAAACATTGGCGAAAAATTAGCTTTAAAGAATCTGGATATAACCAAAGAGCAGATTGTTCAAACAGGAAATTTCGTCGGCTTCATGTTTGAAGAGGCTGAAAAAAGAGGAATTAAGAAATTCACTTACTTTGGCCATATGGGTAAGTTAATT
>NZ_JBGVOG010000110.1:0-3953 GCF_045126245.1 Methanobrevibacter sp.
GAAAAGAGTTGTGTTCCTGCATCTAAGGACATAGCAGCAGCTACACAAGGGATACAGAATCCTTTACTGTGTCTGGTTACAACGTGGTTACCGTTGAAGAGACCAGGACCTCCACCACCGTAAATGGAGTGACTGATGAAGGAGAATCCTACAGCTACACCTACTGCTCTACCGTAGTCGAGACCAGGTAAACCAGTAGCGAATTCGAGGTTGTCGTTGAAGTATAATAAAGTAGATGGAATACCTTGAGCAGCACGAGCAGCACCGACGTTAACCATAGTTGCAGCTACAGCACCAGCAGCAGCATATGCGTTCCATTTAGCTGCGTCATCAGTGTTGTAAATGTTAAAGTCAGTTAATGCTACTTCAGGAGCGATTACTCCATCAGCTTCTGCACGGTTAACAGTAGCAGCTACAATACTACCAACAGGACCATCAGCATTTTCTTTTACTAAGTCATAAACCATATTATCAGCGTTTAAACCTTGGTAAGCTAAACCTAATAAGTGTAATCTTTCAAATGCACCTAAAGCGTCAGCCATTTCAAACATAGCAGTTTGTTCGAAAATAGCAGCTAATGCGGTAGCTTGGAAAGTGTTTTTCAAAGTAGCAGCAGCGAAGTCGTTTGCTTTTACATTTCTTAAACCGTAACCTGCACCTTCAAGTTTTTGTGGAATGTCTAACATGGTTGCAATGTTAGATCCTTTGTAGTCTACAGATTGTGGGTATCTACCTAATACTGCAGCTTTTACGAAGTTTGCATCGTAAATGTCTACACCACAAACGTCGATTACAGATTGTACTAATGCGGAAGCACTGGATAATGGAGCTGTGGAGTATTCAGCAGCAACATCAATTCTTTGAGTTGGTACTTGTACTAATAACCTTTTTCCTCCAGAAATAGGTGTTACAACAGTATCATCGTCTGCAGAAATTTGGATAATTTCTTTCATTTTGTCTGCGATTGCTTCTGCGTTGTCAACAATAGCGAGATCTAATTCTCTTCCTAAAATTCTAGATTTGTCTCCACCAACGGATGCTGTTTTTACAGATTTTTCAAGTCCTTCTAAGTTTACTGCAACAGTTCTTTTAACACCTTTTACGATGCTTTGAATTGCAGGGTTTCTTAATGGACTGATAGCTTCGATTGGTACGTCAGATGCAATTTCGTTGCCTCTATCATCGAATAAATCGATTTTATCATCAAACTTTGCCATTTTTTCCCTCCTAAATAAATAGAGTTTAATCGATATACCACGTCAATGGTAATTTTTTACCAAATTGAGTAAAAGCTATAAAGCAAGTCTTTTGCAATAGCCAGCCATATGGTATACAAATTTTATTTTATTAAAGATATAATATAAAGATTACCTATGAAAACTTTTAGAAAAGTTTATAAAGTATAATAAATCAAAAAAAATTTAAGAAAAATACAGTCAAAAGTAATACTTTTTATTTTTAATTAAAACTTTTCAATTCTTTGAAATAGAATCATTTATTGATTTAAACTCAAAAAAATATATTATATGACTTATTATTATAATTAACTTAAATATATCTTAAAATGAGATAAATAAGGCGAAATCTGAAATTAATACTTTTAGTATTAAAATGTAATAATCATGCTGAAAGTAATACAAAATTGTTGAATAAAAAAATATACTTCATTTATAAATAAAATGAAATAAAAAATAATAAATTATGCAACTTGTAGCAGATGTTGGAGGAATGCCTGGAAAAGATTGTAATGGTTTTTGTAAGTACTGTTACTTTAGAAAGGTAAAAGATATTAAAACTTTTGGCTGTGCACACTGTTTACCCAATAAGATTGGCTGTGAAAGATGCAGTAAAGGCATTAGTGAAACTCAGAGCAGATTTAAAGCTCCTTTTGAAGTGATGAACGAAGTACAGACTGCATTAATGATGAATATGGGCAGAGGTGAAATAAGCGCATACATAAGCGGAGGTGGAGATATAAGCTGTTATCCCCATCTTGAAACATTAACTGCCAATTTAAATCAATTTTCAATATCTTCAATCTTAGGATACACCTGTGGAAAGGGAATAACCGATTCACAAACCGCTACAAGACTGATCAACAATGGCGTTAGAGAAGTTTCATTCACTATTTTTTCATCGGACCCCAAGCTTAGGAAGGATTGGGTGAAAGATCCAAATCCTCAAGAAGCTTTAAAGGCATGCCAGATATTTTGCGAAAACATTGATTTGACAGGAGCGGCCGTAATAATCCCTGGTGTGAACGATGGAGATGTCCTTAGAGAAACATGCAATTCTCTTGAGCAGTGGGGAGCGAAAGGTATGCTTTTGATGAGATTTGCAAATACGTTTAATGAAGGATTGATTTTAGGTAACGAACCCATCATCAAAGGAATTGAATCACAACCAGTAGAAGAGTTTGCCGAACTTGTAAAGCAAATAAATAAAGAGTATAAATTCAGAGTAAGCGGCACCCCATTATGCGACCCTGAAACCGGAGGTCCATTTGCAATAGCCCGTGATGAAAATGAAATATTTTTACAGTTCATCAAACCAGTAACCGGCGAAGCTACCCTAATTACCTCAAAAATTGCAGAACCGTTTATTTCAAAAATATTCAACAAATTGGAAGTTGATAGTGTTAATGTAGTTGCAGTAGAAAAGGAAATCGCTTGCCTGATTACAAAAGAAGATTTGGAAAAATTAGATTTGAGTGAAATTAAATCGGCAGTTATCATTCCCGGAAGGTCTTTTGTCCACCAACTTGATGCCGAAAGGATACTGAGTGCAGACGGTGTTGAAAGACTTGTCGGCCGCGGCCCGGATACATTAAGTGTTGATGGTGAATTAAGCATTGACATGACTGACGAAAATGTCATAGAAAGAGAGTTGGAACAATTCAATGATTTGGTGGATGCAATCAATTTCTTTGGAATGAGAATTATAAAATAAAAAAAAGATTAGTTTGAATCCTCAACAAGAGAACTCTCACTATTAATTTTAACTAAAATATAATCATACATGAATGATTTTTTAATCTCTGCAATTTCAGATAATTTTTTGCCGTCGATTACCACATTGGCAATTTCATCAGCGTATTTATCATAATTCAATTTTACGCGAACACCATCCAATTGTGAAGTTACTGGTGTAGGAGAAATTACATTTTTTATTTCCCTTACCTGATTTTCAATTGCATTTTTAACAACAATAGATGGAACTAACGGCGGATCGAGAATCATTTCATGTTTTTTATCGCTGAGAATCTTTTCAATTGTTTCAACTAATTTATCCAATGCACGTATGTCAGGACCCCTTCTTAATCTTCTTGGAATTCTGCCAAGACCTCCGACATATGCATCGGCACCGGGAAGCTCTTCAATAGGGATTTCAGGAGCTCCGGTAACAATTACAGGAATATCAATATCATCATACAAGAATGCTTTTTCTTTAATGCAGTTTTCAAAACTGCCCAAGGCAAAAATAGCAATGTCATGTTCCTCAATTAAGCTTTTTTCTTCTTCAGTAATGCCTGAAGTACCTTTACCATCCCCCCTTGCCAGACCAATCATATTGTCTTTTGCACCGAATTCCCTTAAATATTCAGAAATATCACATGCCGCATGAGGCAAATGGTGTCTTGCAAGTGTTGGGGAAACAATAGCTATCTCAGAACCTGCCATGGGAGCAACAGATATTTTTCCAAGCAAATCTTTGGATTTTTTTTCGATTTTATCCACATCTTCCAATGGAACTGCCATATTCAATACCAATTCCATTTGTTGAATACTGTCCTGAAGAATAAATCCTCCCAAATCTTCAATCAATTCCCTAATTTCTTCACTTTTGTGAACTCCACCAGTAAAGATTAATGTTTCATACATATTAACAACTCTCAAAAATGCAATTTCATTGTGTTATTAGAAATTATTATATTTATATTATTATATTAAACT
>NZ_JBGVOG010000111.1:0-38202 GCF_045126245.1 Methanobrevibacter sp.
AAATTGCAATTATTAAAAGTGGTAATATTGGTACTTCACCAGTAATTGACCTATTGTTAGACGAAAGAGCAGACAGACCAAATATCGATGTAAGAACATTTGGATCTGGAGCAAAAATGAACCCAGAACAAGTAGAAGACGTTGTTCCTAAAATAGACGCTTTCGAACCTGATTTCGCAATTTTCATTAGCCCAAACCCAGGTGCTCCTGGACCAGCTAAAGCAAGAGAATTATTATCTGAAAAAGATGTTCCTGCTATTATCATTGGTGACGCACCAGGTAAAGGTAAGAAAGATGAAATGGACGAACAAGGATTAGGTTACATTATTGTAATGTCTGACCCAATGATTGGTGCAAAAAGAGAATGGTTAGACCCAACTGAAATGGCTATCTTCAACTCCGACATCTTAAAAGTATTAGCTGAAACCGGAGCATTAAGATTAGTCCAAAAAACCATCGACGCTGTAATTGCACAAGCAGACGCAGGCGAAGAAATCGAATTACCTAAACTCATTATTACTGCTGAAAAAGCTGCAGAAGCTGGTGGATTCGCAAACCCATACGCAAAAGCAAAAGCTATTGCTGCATACGAAATGGCTGGATCCGTTGCAAACTTAGACATGAAAGGTTGTTTCATGACCAAAGGTTTCGAAAACTTCATCCCATTAGTAGCTGCTGCTCACGAAATTGCTGCATGTGCTGCTAAATTAGCACAAGAAGCAAGAGAAATCGAAAAAGCAAACGACACTGTTTTAAGAACCCCTCACATGAAAGAAGGAAACCCAGGTTGTAAAACAGAGTTAATCTCAAAACCACAATAAGTAGCTTAACGCTACTTTTATTTTTTCTTTTTTTTAGAATCTTTTCAAAAAAAACGACTATTTTTTCAATTATCTACTAAATAGATATTACTATTTTTAAAATTAAAAAAAGATAGCTAAATTAATAGCTATAATACTCCTTTTGTAGAAGGAATTTGATCATGCTCAATTTTGATGGCTTCCTTTAAAGATTTGGCAAATGCTTTAAAGACAGCTTCAGCTTTGTGGTGATCATTTGCCCCATCAGCAGTTCCATAGATATTTAATTTGGCTGAACTTGCAAATGATTCGAAAAAGTGGATTATAATATCGGAAGTCATGTCTCCAATCTTTTCATTTTTAAAATCAAGACTCATATTGCAGTAACTGCGTCCGCTAATGTCAATTGCAACGGTTGCAACGGATTCATCCATCGGAACAATTGCATGCGCCATTCTTTTAATGCCCCTTTTATCGCCAATTGCTTGCAGGAAAGCTTCTCCGAGCAATATTCCAACATCTTCTATGGTGTGATGGTCATCGATTTCAATGTCTCCGGAAGCGATGACATCCAAATCAATCATACTGTGTTTTGAAAATGATTCCAACATATGATTAAAGAAATTGATACCTGTTGAAATATCATATTTACCGGTACCATCAAGATTCATCTTAATAATTATATCTGTCTCTGAAGTTTTTCTTGAAACGTTCGAATTTCTACTCATAATCTAACCTACAAAATAATTAATTTAAGCTTTAAGCATTTACACTTCTTCGCCAGGACGTATAATTTTAATACAATCTACAGGGCATTCCATGGCACATAGTGTGCAAACATGACAATATCTTAAATCTAATATATGTGCAACGTTATCAACCTTCCAAATTTTAGCCGCTTTCGGACAAATGTCAAAGCAGTTGCCGCAACCTATGCATTCATCTTCATCAACCAAAATTTGCAACATGCATTACACCTTTAAATTATAACTTTAAAGTAGCAACAGACATGGCCTTAAATCCTACATAAATCTCTTTACCTATATTAAGATTTAATTCCTTTTCAGCGGATACTGTAATGTCTGAATATATATTGATGCCACCAACATCTATTCTTACACGAATAACTTCATTTTCAAGCTTCATTTCAACAATTTGGCCTTTCAGAATATTGCGTATACTGGATGTTTGAGGCTCCACCATCAAGAAAATATTATCATAGCTTATCAAAGCCAATAATTTATCTCCAACTTCATAATTTCTGTTTAATGGAGCTTTAATTTTGAAATCATGCATTTTAATTGTCATGACCCCTTTCGCTTCATCAATGTCGACAATTTCAGATTCTATTTCATTGACATCTTTATGAAGTTCCATAATGGCATTAATTTTTTTACACTCTTTTAAAATGGAATATCCTTCTTCGGTAAGTGAAGTTCCACCTCCACCACCTTTTCCCCCTTTAGTAGTATTTACAATTTTAACGTTTAGTGTTGATTCGATTTTTTCAATATAATTCAATGCAGTTCTATAAGACACATTGATTGACTTTGCTGCTGCCGTAAGTGATCCAGTATCTAAAATATATTCCAGAAGCTGAAATTTCTTACTATCCAGCAAGAAAGAGTTTCCATCTATATTGATTTTATATTCAACACCAGCCTTTACATCAGTCATATTATAATCCCCCAATTATAATTACTAATGTTTATATCTTTTATATATAAATAAGTTTTTTTATTAATTTCTAAATTCAACTTTTTCAACAAAATTTAATAATTTATTTGCTATTTTAGACAGAGGCCCTAATTTAGATGAATACTCTCTTAAAGTCTCAATATCCTCTTTTGTGAAAAATTTAACTAAAATCAATGCAAAGAAATAAACAATCATACAAACGATAATTCCAGGAAATAGCCATAATGCTGTTTTTGGAACAAACAATCCGAACAAACCCATAATACCAGTTGCGGCCAGTATTTTTAAAACCGGCAATTTAGGGGCTTTTGTTTTGGTTAATTTGAATACAAAGTAAATACATGGAATCATCATTAAAAAACAGGCAATAGTTGTAGCGGCTGCGCCTCCAGCAATGCCTAAAATCGGAGCAAATATCCAGCAAAGAACCGCAGTGGTGATTGAACCGAATATTAAAATGTACATTGGAATTCTAGGATTTCCAATACCTTGGATAATACTGGTTGATATTGCAAATATGGAATAAAAAGTCATTCCGATTGACAATATTGCTAAAGCAGGAGCACCTGCGACATAAGCGGGAATTTTGAAATAAAGCAACCTTAGGATAGGTGCTGAGAATAATGCAAGGCCAACACACATCGGAACTACAAACAACAATGAAATCTTATAGGATTCCCCCACATATTTTTGAAGCGCTGAGATATCCTTAAGTTTAAAGGCTTCAGAAGAAGCAGGCAAAATTGTAGTCGCAACTGAAATGGAAATCATTAAAGGCAGTCTGGCAATAGGGTCTGCAGCTGTGAAAAACCCGATATCCGCCAATGTCAAAAATCTGCCCATAATAAGGGTACAAATGTTATAAATAAGCATTTCGGCAATTGCAGTTATGATAACGGGAATTGAAAATCTAACCAACACGATGCCTAATTTAAGTTCATCGCGAAGTGAAAATTCAAAGTCTCCGGTAGGTTTAGGAATGTATTTTGGCATGAAAAATTTAAATATCAAAACGGAAGAAACCGCAGCAAGAGCATAACCGATTACTGTACCCCATAGAGCACCGATGACAGAAAAGCCTATCAAAACGAATGCAGTTGCAAACAGAATCATCCCTAACTGCTCGATGGCACGGGTATAAACGATATATTCCATCTTATATACTCCTTGAAATGCACCCCTGAATGCACCTAAAACAACACTGAAAGGAGTAATCAAACCAATAATCTGTAATGGAACCATAACCTGAGGTTTATGCATGAAATTGTTAGCCAATATTGGAGCAATGAAGAAGATCATTAAAAATCCTAATAACAATCCTAGAAAAACCATAATCTTTAATGCAGTATAAATAGTCTGCCTCGACATGTTATGGTCATCAACGGCCTCATATTCAGCGATATATTTAGATATGGCCGGAGGAAGACCTCCAGAAGCTAGAGTTTGAAATATTCCCTGAACAGACATTGTGGTACCCAAAATACCATTATTAACAGGTCCCAACAATGTAGCCATTAAAAAACGATAGAGATAACCGCCAATACGGAAAATTATGTTACCTATAAAAATTATCAAACTGCCTCTTACCAACTTATTTGCCATAATATACCTTTAAAAATTAGTTATTATAAATATAATATGATTTTAGTATTTAAATATACTTATTTAGGAAATTTTCAAATTCATTTAAAGTTCGATTTAAAGACTCCATTCCATATGTATCTTCCTTAATATCATCCAATGAATCATTAGACCAAAATGAAGCTCCCAAATTAGAACCAAATGGCCCACCACTTACAGGAATTATGCCATGTATCATGAAATATGTAATATTTTTTAGATGAGCAAAATCCTGACCTCCTGTGCGATCTCCCCCGACAGCAATACTCATTCCAATTTTTCCCCTTAACAGATTATAATCAACAGCCTCCAGAGCTCGGGTTCTGTCCATTATGGCCGATAAATTGGAACTTATGCCGCCACTTTGAATCGGAGTGGCCAATATTATACCATCGGAGTTTTGAAGTCCTTTATAGACATCTTTCATGTCATCATCAATAATGCATCTTTTATTTTCCAAACAATAATCACAATGCATGCATGGCTTAATATCTTTTCCCATGCATGTGAAAATTTCAGTTTCAAAATTATGATTGTCTAATTTGGATAAAGCATTTTTTAAAACAAATTCAGTAGTGTTATTTCTTGGACTTGCACAAATACCAAAAACCTTCATGTTATCAAAACCTTCAACTGATAATATTAATTTATAAGACTCCAATAAAATAGTTTGAGTTAATTATTTTTTAAGGAATATTAAGAAAATAGCAAAAAAGCAATATTATAAAAATATTTATACTTTCATCCACAGATATATAAATCGTTGGGAGAAATTATGAAGATTGGTAGAGGCATTGTAAAAAAATATTCCAGAGAATATCGTAGGACTCTGAAAAGTGGAGAGACAAAAAAATACACCACACAACAGATACAGATTACAGTTCCTAAAAATGAAGATATTTACAATAACCAGGAAGAAGTATTAATTATCCCCCAATCCGAGATTGAAAATTTTAAAGAAATGGAAGAAACTAATGAGTGTTTAAAGATAGCTAATTATTTATATGTACGGGAAGTGAAGGAATTGAGAGAACAGCTTGAAAAAAATATTAATCCGTCCACTTTAGAATACGAAAAACAAATTGAAGAACTAAAAGCAGAATTGGCTAAAAAAACCGATGCTTTAAGTGAAATTGAAGATAAATATGCTTCCTTACATGAAAATAACCTTGACAGCTTGAAAAAAGAAAACGAAAACATTAAAGATAAACACTCAAAACTGATTATCGAAAACGAAAATCTCAAAAGCAAATTCGTAAACATCAAAGAAGAAAACGAAAATCTCAAAACAAAATATTCAAGTATCAAAGAAGAGAATAAAAATCTCAAAACAAAATGCTCAACCTTAAAAGAAGAACATCAAAACATTAAGGACAGCTACGATAAAATTACCGATAAATACGATCAGCTAAAACATGAAAACCTCTCTACAAGAACAAGTTATGCTGAGATGTATGAGCTTAATGAAGGTTTAGAAAAAGATTATGATTCCTTACGCCTTGAATATAATGATTTAGTTGACAAATTTAATGATTTACAAGAAGAAATCTACAATATCAAATCTTCACAAAACCATGATGAATACATCGCCAACAGAGTAAGGGAATTCATCTTAAAAAGTAGAAGTTAAAGAGTTTTATAATCATCTTGGAATTCGGGATTCCATCTTTTTAATCCCGGAATAAACATTGCTGTAATACCAGTTGCCTGGGTTTCCGGCAATCTAGGATTTTTTTCCATCATTTCTTTTGTTTTTCTTACAATCATCTCATTAAGAGTTATGTCCGGTTCTGTATATTCACCATTTTGAAAGCAATCAATACAAAATTCATCGTTTGGACTTCCATCCTTATTTGTTCCGTAATCCTCTTTTACAATAGGCCTGCCGCATGAATTGCAAAATCCCATAAAAAAAACTCCTTTTAAAAAAAATAGAAAATAAATTAGAAATTAATCTAATTTACTTGTTCGTCTTCATCCATTGCAAGTCTCATATTATCCGGGTCAGGTGGGAAATGAGCCAAGAAGTCTTGAGCGGATCTTCTTACATCTCTGGAACCGATAATATATCTTCCTGCAATAATAATGTCTGCACCTTTGTCGATAGCTTCCTCAACATTGTCAGGTTTAATACCGCCGGCAACTGCAATTAAGCCGCCGCCAATGATTTCTTTAATCTTTTTGATGTTACCCCATTCAGTCATCTCACTGGTATCTTCACCTTTTTCAGCTTTATAAGTTTCTAAATCGACATTTCTGTGTAACAATACTATATCTGGTTTTAAATCATCTGGAATTTGAGATAATTTTTCTTCAAAGTCTTTGACATTCATCATATCAAGGATGGAGTAAATACCTTGTTTTTGAGTTTCATGAATTGCCTTTTTAATTGATTCAATAGTACCAAGACCAGAAATAGCAACCGCATCAGCTGTTTCATCTGCAGCCATTTTAATTTCTACACGACCAACATCTAAAGTTTTTAAATCAGCAATAATGAATGCATCTGGACGCAATTCTCTGATTTTTCCAACAACACCGACACCAAATTTTTTAACGAGAGGAGTTCCGGCTTCGAGAAGTACTCTTTCCTTATCCGGTAAATCTTCAATGATTTTTGCCATTACATCCAAGTTATCAAGATCAAGTGCAACTTGTAAATATGGTGGAGACCAAAGTTTTTGTACTCTGAATCCCATAATTGGGTGAGTTCCACGGTCTTTTTCTGCAAGAACTTTGTCCATTGATGGATATCCTTCCATTGCTCTTCTAATAGCCAATTTTGTAGCTCCATAATTGTATTGATATATTTTTCTGAAATCTTTTGCAGAAGGGTCAATAAATACGCTTACATTAATAACAATGTCTTCTACAATGTCTTTTGGAATATATCCGTCTTCCACCGCATCAGCTACAGCTCTAGCAACAGCAGTTTGTGCAGGTCCAAATATTTTACTAGCATCGTCTAAATCTCCAACAGTTACTTTAGGAATGATTAAAGTAGCTGGCTTAGTCATTAAGTTTGGTCTAATTACACTTGTTAAAGGAGTGTGTCCAACAGATAAATTGGATAATCCATTAGCAAAAGCTTGACCAACAGGGCCGAATTTATCACCGATTAATAAATCAACGTGAGCTAATTCAGGTCCATCTCCAATAAGAGCTTCTCCTATTCTGTACATTGGGTCCATTAAATTTCCTCCGTCATATAATAACATTTTATAGTATATTTTTATTGATAAATATAATTATTGGAAGTTAATCCTTCTTGAGATATCCTTAGGTAAAGGCAATCTTCTGAAAGGTTTTCCTTCACATTTTTCATTAATTTCAGCTATTAATTCCTCTGCTGTCATATCTACCTTTTCGCCGGTTTCACGAACAGTCACTTGGAATTTTCCAGTCTCCATTTCTTTGTCACCTACAACAAAAATGTATGGAATCCATTCTTTTGATGCATTTCTGATTTTTTTACCTATGCTTTCATCCCTATCATCAATATCGACACGAATGTTGGCAGCATTGATTTTGTCATAAAGTTCATTGGCAAATTCCTTGTGAGATTCTCCCACAGTTAGAATTCTTGCTTGAATCGGACTCAACCAAGTTGGTAACATTGGAGAGCGTTCATTAATTTCAATAGCTGTTTTTTCAAGCAGGGCACATAAAACCCTTTCAATACTTCCGGTTGGGGAAGTATGCAGGATTGTTGGATTATGCTGTTCTCCATCTTCACCAAGGTATGTAATTCCAAATCTTTTACCACTTTCAACATCTATCTGAACAGTAGGATTTTCGATTGGGCGTCCTAAAGCATCAATATTTGCCAAATCGATTTTGCATATCCAATAATGGTGTCTTTCAGGCAAGATTTCCAAAAGGATAGGTTTTTTGAATTTGCGAGCAATTTCATACATCCATTCTTCGTTTTCTTCAAAGAAATCTTGAGTTGCTCTGAAAATTACTTCAAAGTCCAAATTCAAATCTTTACCAGTTTGCATACACATGTCTGTTTGAGCGGAAAATTCTTCTAAAGAGGAAGGCACATCACAACAGAATGAGTGGCAATCAGGCATAGTGAATGCTCTTAATCTTTTAAGACCAACCACTTCACCTTTTTTCTCATAACGGAAACTGTATCTTGTTAATTCAAATATCTTTGCCGGGAAATTTTTCCAGGTTAAGTATGAATCACTCATTAATCTAAATGCGCCGAAACAAGCTGCAAATCTAAGCATTAATTTCTTTTTAGTATCTGTCCTGTATTGTCTTTCACCGAATTTGTAAGCATGTTCGTAGATGGCCTGATTATCCAGATCATAGAAAATTGGAGTTTCAACAGGCATTGCTCCTCTACTTACAGTCAAATCGTAAACGTAATCGGATAATAAATCCCTAATCAACTTTCCTTTAGGATACCATCTGAGATTTCCAACATCGGAAGCAGGTTCATAATCACAAATTTCTTTTTCTCTCATTAACTTAACATGCGGAGGTTCACCCTCATCAGATGCCCCCTGTCCAAGTTCATAATCAACAAGTTGTTTAAAAGCTTTATTTTCAAATTTAAAGTCATCGATTTGAGTGATCTTATCTCCTTCAAGAATTTGCCAAGTAGAAGGTTTTCTTTCAACTTTTTCTTCTTCTTGCGCATCTGCGGAAATTGTTCTTGAAAGTTCACTTAACGGGTGACCCTTACATGAAATCTCAAAAGCCTTATACCATCCGAAAGGCACTCTTTTAACATTTAAATCTTCAGCAAGTAAAGCTTCTTCTGTATCTTTTAAAATCTTAATAGCTACTTTTGGAGAACCTAATGATGAAGACAAGTGAGCATATGGATACAATACAATATTCTCTGCTTGAACTTGTTCATTGGTTTTCTTAACTTCACTGACTAAATTCTTAACGATGCCTTCTGGATTATTTTCATCTTCTTTTTCAACACTTGTAAATACAACTAAAGAGTCATCGAAAGCCCCTTCCATTTTAGCTTCATCAATTTCTTCAGCTACAGGTGTTTTATTCTTTACATTGTAATTTAAATAATCAGAATGAATTAGTAAAATTCTCATTTAACCACCATTATATATGATTTAATTTTATGTTTAATATTATTTAAAATGATTTAATTATACAAAAATTGTTATATAACAAGGATGCAAATTAGTAATTATGAGAATAATTTTAGCAGGAACAGGTAGTGCCGTTGGAAAAACAACAATTGCTACCGGAATCATGAAAGCCTTAAGTGAAAAATATAACGTTCAGCCATTTAAAGTTGGACCTGACTACATCGACCCGTCATACCATACATTAGCTACAGGAAATGTATCAAGAAACCTGGATTCGTTTTTTATGGAATCCGGACAGGTTAGAGATTCCTATTTAAAAGCTATGGACGGAAAGGACATAGCAGTGATTGAAGGTGTTCGCGGACTTTATGAAGGAATAGACTCCGTGAATGATATTGGAAGCACCGCTTCAATAGCCAAATCCCTGAAAGCTCCTGTCATCCTAATAATAAATTCCAGAAGTCTGGTCAAAAGTGCCGCGGCTTTGGTATTGGGTTTTAAAGCCTTGGATCCTGAAATTAATATTGCTGGAGTTATTTTAAATAAAGTTAAAAATAAGGCCCACTATGAAAAGACTAAAAGGTCCATAGAGGAAATTACAAAAACAGAGGTTATAGGCGGAATCATCCGTGACAATTCTATATCCATAGAAGAAAGACATTTAGGCCTTGTTCCTGCTCGTGAAAAAGAAAATTCCCTAAAATATATTGACATTTGGTCTGAAGTCATGAAAAATTCACTGGATTTGGACAGACTGGTGGAAATTGCCCGCGAGGCTCCAAAAATCACATCAGACATAATTCCAATTTGGAATAAATTAAATAAACAGAAGGTTAAAATTGGAATAGCTTATGATGAAGTATTTAATTTCTATTATAAAGAAAATATCGAATCATTGGAAGCAAACAATGCTAAAATCGAATATTTTTCACCATTGAACGATGAAGGATTGCCTGATGTGGACGGATTATACATCGGAGGGGGATATCCTGAACTCTTTTCAAAACAGCTCAGCGCAAATGAAAGAATGCTTCACGACATCAAAACATTCCACCTGGAAAACAGACCCATCTTTGCAGAATGCGGCGGTTTGATGTATCTTATGAATTCCATTCATGAAGACAAGGTTGTTAACGTATATCCTTACAAAGCTGTCTTAACTGATAGAGTGCAAGCACTGAAATACACAATTGCAGAGGTTAAAGAGGACAATATCATATCCAAAAAAGGTGAAAAATTCAATGGACATGAATTCCATTATTCCAAAGTATTGGTTGACAATAAAAACATCAAACATAAACTTGCTTTCAATATCTTAAGAGGAAAAGGTTCCTATAACAACCAAGATGGTTTTATTGAAGGCAACACACTTGCAAGTTATGTTCACACCCATGTGGCGGCAATGCCTAATTTTGGAGGGAATTTAGCTATCTCCTCATATGAATTGGGAGGATAGATATGAAAATAGAAAAAATCGATTTCTTTCAGCCGTTATTGATTGTAGTTGCAATAATCGCATTTTTGGCAATGGGATATATCGGATCATTTAATTATAGGTTTGAAGATCCACTGAAACCAGAAGTGATTTTAACAATTCTTTTTTCATGCATAATCTTTTTAGCTGGAGCAATAGCCATCAAATATAAAATAAATGTTGAAAAAACAAAAGAACTCGATTTTTTATCTGAAAGATTGCTGCTGGCTCTTGTAATCATAGCTTTAGTTTTACAAACTCTGAACATGGTACTGCTTGGAGGCATTCCCCTTTTCAACAGTGTTTTGAAGTCCAGCGCAACAACCAATATCTGGAGAATAGCCTATCCATTATTTTTAATAATGATTAATTTATTGCTTGCAAAACATTACGATAAAAAATACCTGTTTCTCGTTGTTGTTGGGGCTTTAATCTTTGGATTGAACGGATATAGAACTTCAGTAATCGGAATTTTGGGAAGTTCGTTTATTACTCTTTATTATCTCAAAAAAATATCAAGAAGATTTGCCGTCATCTTTATAGGCATAATGATTATTGGACTTCTTGGCGTTGGATATATCGCATCCCAATCAATAGCCAATCAACATTGGACATTGAACCCCGTTGAACTAATCTTTTACAGGGCCGCATTCACATTGGAAGTGTTTGAAAGGATAATCCCATTAGGCGGAACTACACATGGCCACATCTTGTCCATGATCTTTTCATCAGGAAGCCCAAGAACCTTTATTGGACAATACGTTCTTCACTACAACGTATGTTTAACATCCACACTGTTCGGACCTGTGTACCTTGATTTTGGAATGATTGGACTAACAATACAAATGCTCTTTATGGGAGCATTCCTGCAGTTAGTTCATAAATTAAAAAAAGGAATAGGAGTAGCAATTTACTCCGTTATCTTAACACACACATTAATTTGGATAGAAACCGGACCAACCGACATAATGATTTGGTTCTTGTATCTTTTAGGATTGATTTTAATAATAATTAATTTTAATCATATTAAATTAAACAAAAATTAATATGATTAAGATTATCAATGAAATGAAGAATACAAATGTTCCTTTTACAATGAAATCGCCGTTTCTTTCTGTGTATAAGGATAGGCCATAAGATAAAACTAAAGCTACGACCATTTCAATTAATCCTACAATTCCAGCATCCATTTTTAGGATATTGCCTCCGAAAAAGGCAATGAAATAAGAAATTGCTACAACCAATATAATCAGTGCAATTGGATTGCTGATTAACTTTAACAATAATGGATTGGAAAAACTAGATTGCTGCTGATTGTAATTATATAAGTTAGTTGAAGTTGAACTGCCCCTACTTTTTGGAGAAGTAAATCTATCCACTAATGAAAGCAATCCATTTGGTCTGTCTTCCTCAACTTGCCTATAGAGTGAACTTTTATAAACATGAGGATTTTGATCCCTTCTTTGCATCAAATATTCCATGTCAGATGCATCATATTGATATTCCGGATATTCCTCTTCAATATAAGCTGATGCCCCACCATCATAAGGAGTATTATCCAAAGTAGTTTGAGAAGTTCTGTCCTGATATTTTTTAGCAAGTTCAATCAAATTATTCCTGTCGACTAGCTTAATATTTTTTCTAAGCGCATAGTTGATTGCTTGACTTGAAAAATAAGAAGAAGAAACAATAGTTACTTTAGATGCTTTTAAACTCTCTCCAACTTCTTCCATCTCTTTTAAAACATCAACTCCAATTTCAAAATTCTTATCATAGTTTTTACATGCTACAACAACACCAAAATCCCCTATTGTTGTTGGTAATATAGCATATATATCTATAATCTTCTGGGAGGTTTTAAAATTCTTATAAACCTTGAAACCAGAGTCTTCCATCACTTTAGCTATAAAATTAATAAGTTGTGGTTTTTCCAATTTTCCACCCGCATGTGTTTTTTCTAAAAAAAAATTACTAATATATTTTATACATTAAATTATTATTAAAGTTTATCATATCACCAAAAAATATAAAATTATTTTAAGATGGTTATACCTTAATAAATATATGAAAGCATTAATAAGTAATGATGATGGAATAACTGCTTCAGGAATCCTTGCTGCTAAAAAAGCGGTTGAAAATTTATGTGATACATGTGTCATTGCTCCTGAAACCCAACAAAGTGGTATAGGGCATGCATTAACACTTTATGAACCATTAAGAGTGAACAGATACACATTAAAAGACGGAAGTTTTGGATACGGCGTAAGCGGAACACCAACCGATGCAGTAACTATCGGACTCTTTCAGCTACTTGACGAAACACCAGACATCATGATTTCAGGAATAAATACCGGGTTTAATTTGGGGCAAGCCGAACTGACAACATCAGGAACACTTGGTGCTGCAATTGAAGCGGCAAGTTTCGGTATTCCTACAATAGCCATTTCACAAGAAGTAATTAGGGATGACATTAAATTTGAAAACGGCGAAATAGAAATAGATTTTGATTTTGCAGGAAAAATGCTTAATAAAATATCTAAAATTGTATTAAAAAAAGGATTGCCTGAAGGAATCGACTTATTGAATGTGAACATACCTGAAAATCCCGTTGACGAAGAATTTGAAGTTGTAAAATTAGGAAAAAGGATGTATACCCCAATAATGCATAAGCGCCTTGACCCACGTGGGAAACCGTATTACTGGATTGGGGGCGAACCGTACGAATCAGATGTCCCCGGAAGTGATGGTTATGAATTACGCAGAGCGCATAAAACTACTGTGACACCCTTAAAAATAGATTTAACAAGTGATATGAGTTTATTGAAAGAGTGGTTGAAATAAAATATCTACAGGTTTAAATCTTTGAGAATTTTATCTCTTTCTTCGCGAAGTTCATTTAAAATCTTTTCATCGCTGCAACCGTCTTTTTTTAATTGCTCAATTGTCCTTGTAATAGCTTCTAAATTTTCTTCTAATTGATTAATTGCCATGGTATAATATTAAAACATTAAAGTATATAAATGTAGAATATAAACTATAATATACGATTAAAGGATTGAAAAACATGACTGACAAAGAACAAGTAAACAAATTATTCAGACAATTTAAAAATAAAAATGTGATTGTGGAATTAAGAGACAATAATCAGGCTGAAGGAAAAATAATAGCTATTGATAATTACTTAAATGTTGTTTTAGAAAATGATAATGGTATTGAAACCTTAAAAGGCGGAAATATTGTATACATTAGCCTAAATGAATAACTATCACCCCACCAAACACCACATAACCATATGAAATGCTATTTTTCTCATACGCTCCTTCATTAAACGGAATCAGGAGTGGCTCTGATTCTAATGACAACAAATGGAATTGCCAAAATCATCATGATTACAGATCCAAAGAAAATGTATAAAATACTAATATTGTCTATAATCATTCCACCAATCATTGTGCCGATAAATATGGATAAATTACACATCAATAAAAATATTCCGTTTGCAAATTCAGGAGATTCACTAACTGATGAAGTAACCCAATATTGTGAAATTGTATATGCAGATCCGTCAAATATTCCAAAAATCAACAGGACAAAAAATTCGGTGAATGGATATTTAACGAATAAACCCAATATAAACATTATAACAGAAAACCCAATAGGATAAAAAAGAACAGTCAAACTACCCTTTTTTTCAAGCAAGTATCCGCATAAAACTGTTCCAAACATGGATGTTAAGCCCATTAAAAATAAAGTAACAAATAACATTTCACCGCTGATTTTGGTTACTTGATTTAAGAATGTTGGAATATAATTATAAGTGATGCTTATACCTACAACCATGCAAAAAACATAAATTATTGAAAGTAGAAATGATTTAGATTTTGCATGACTAATCTGCAACATTATAGGCTCTTTATTACCTTCAAAATTAGGAATGAAGATTACAGTTAAAATTAATGACACGACATTAATCAGAACAAACCACAGCATTGTAATCTGAAATCCATGAGTAAAACCCAAATAGGAAGTAATGGAAAGACCCAATATGCTTCCAGCAGAAACTCCTAAAACAACCCTGTTTGTATAATGCGGAGCAATTTTACCAACAATTGTTAAAGCGGAACTAACAGCAATCGGATAGAAAAATGCAGGAATTATTCTAAAAATAAGCCCAATATAATAATCTGTGACAAACAGTTCCATTGAATTAGCTATTATCGTGATTGCCAATATAATAATTATGAGTCTCTTCTTCTCAAATCTTGAAAAAACGGCAGGCATTACCAAACTTGAAAATCCCAATGTCCCTGCAAATATACTTGCATATAAACTAGCATAATAAATAGAAACATTAAAATAAATCTGAATAACTGAAATAATTCCAACCAAACTTAACAATGTGGACATTGAAAAACAAACACATGCCAACGCCCATACAGTTCTGTTTACCATCAAATGATATTATGTTAAAAAAATAATATAAAGTTAATGATAAGCCAAAGAACTGAATTTTTAGATACAATAAATTAAAAAAATAGGGTTAGGAGGGCTTTCAATTAACATTTCGGAAAAGAAAATACTTCTTATAGTTGCCGCAACCTCACAATTAATCATGCAATTGATTGCTAATATGACAGTTGTTGCACTTCCAGACATAGCTGTGGCTTTAAATTTCTCAGCTGAAGGACTGCTGTGGGTTAATTTAATTTATTTAATGAGTTTTGTATCTTTCAGTCTGCCCTTTGCTAAAATTATCTCGCAATATGGAATTAAAAAAAGCACTAAACTGAGTATTATTCTACTGTTCATATCAATCGCATTATCATTTCTGGCCGTTAATGAATACATGTTTCTTTTATCAAGATTGCTTCAGGGATTAACATCCGCCGCACTGGCAATCAGTATTTATGTAATCATTGTTGAAGAGTTTCAAGAGAATGAAATGGGCTCTGCATTGGGTATGGTTTCCTCAGCGGGTTATGTCGGAATGTTAATGGCTCCATCTTTTATGGGTTTTGTGATTTACTTCGCAGATTGGAAATTTGCATTTTTAATATTAATTCCTATACTTCTTGTTTTATTATATCTACTAAATAATGTTTCAAAAGAATGGGCTGGTGAGAAAAAACCGATTGATAATAAAAGTTCATTTTTCTATATTGTTATAATGGCTTTATTTGCATATGGTCTCACAGAATTAGATGAATATGGCATGATATTTTTAGTAATAAGCTTAATCATGTTGGTAATATTAATTAAAATTGAAAAGAAAGTTGAAGAACCTATATTGAACTTTAATTTAATTAATAACACAAGATATGTAATCGGGAATTACGCGGCTATGGTATCATATTTCACTACAACAATTGCCATTACCGCATTGTCTTTCCATTTACAATATATTCTAAATTTTGAGGAATATATTGTCTCGATGATTCTTATTATTTCCCCAATTATAATGATTGGAATGTCAAATATTGGAGGTATGCTTTCAAACAAATTTGATCCAAGATTAATTTCCGCTACTGCAATGATATTTCTGGCCATTTCCATGACAATATATTTCTTCGTAGACCATATACCGTTTGAAATAATACTTGTCGGATGTGTTTTTCAGGGAATAGGTAACGGATTATTCTCAGCTCCGAATAACAAATATACTTTGACAATTGTGGATGAAGAGGACTTGGCTGATGCAAGTTCAATTCTATCTTCAAGTAAAGAATTTGGAAAAATTTTAAGTACTGGAATTTATACCTTAATCCTATCCATATTTTTCGGAAATCAAACTTTAGGACCAGAAGATTTAGATTATTTATTAGTACAATCCTCGAATCTTATGATGTTTATATGTATGATACTTTCAGTTTCTGCCGCCATACTGCTTCTTTATAGTTTCATGAAATATGAAAAAGGAATTAACAAAGGTACTGTAGAATTCTTCAAGTCAATCACTCCAAAAAGAATTCTGAAAAAAAATAAAATATCCAATTTATTCAAATAAAAGAAGCATTACAGTTCAGCTTCAATTCCCAAAATATTATCTTCACCGTTATAGACGGCCTTGGCTATTTGAGCGGCACCGATTGCACCGGACTCTTTAGAAATTACTTTCAATTCATATTTATTCTTGAAATATTTATTGATTTCATCTTCAAAGTTAAACGGTTCTGTTGCACTTCCAATTGAACCTGTTAATACTATTCCTTCAATATCATTTTCACAAACTACATCCAGTCCAGCTATTTCCATTGCCACGGTCATGATTAAAGTATCAATAGCCAATTTCGCTTTTTCATCACCATTTTCATAGTTTTTTAAAAGTTGATCTTTCATATTGGCCACTTTGCCGTCGATTCCTGCTATTTTAATTGCGCCCGCATGTGAAAAACATTCATTTGCAGTTTTTCTGCCTTCATCAATGTCACGTATCATCTCCAAATCGATTGGCCCATGCACTACGCCCATAGCACCAATGCAGGCATCCATGGCTCCTTTAATTTTAGAATCTTCAATCAATATGTCAACACTGTTAGAGGATATATCCGCAACAATGAAATTTTGCCAGCCGGTTTCCTTAAGTGCATTATATGAAATGCTTACCTTCTCAGGACTGGCCTGATGAGAATAAGCTGCATTAAACAGCTCGTTTAATGAAGTAGAATTCTTGTGAAGACCCGGTATCATGATAGTTGGAATATCAGAATTTTCCAACTCTGAGAATACGGAAGTTCCTCCTCCGGTAACCTTACCGGCACCTTCAATTGATAAAATTCCCCTATCTTCAACCTTATCAATCGGTAAAATCTTATTAATGCCGTCGCCCATTGCATAAGTAATAGCCATCAGCTTAACAGAGCTTAAATCAACACGTTTAGATAATTCCTCAATGGCTGATACCTTACCGCTTTTAGAATCTTCCCTATCAATCTTAAAGATATCAATTATTTCCCCGTCATGAGACATCAAACAAAATGAGATTCCAGTTGTTCCATGGTCCATTCCAATAAATACCATGATTACCACACTATAAAATTAAATAAAAAAAAGTAAAAAGGATAAAAAGACTTAATCGTCTTTTTGTAATCCACAAGCTTTTCTTAATCTTTCACCAACAATTTCAATTTCTTTTTGACCTTCGGCAGCTCTCATTTCTTTTAAGTTAGCTCCGTCAGTAGCGTTTTCATCAGCCCATTGTTTTTTGAAAGTTCCATCTTGGATTTCTTTTAAAACTGCTTTCATGCCGTCTTTAGCTTCTTGAGTAATAATTCTATTACCTCTGGTTAAACCACCATATTCAGCAGTGTTACTTACGTCAGTCCACATTCCGGCAAAACCTTTTTCGTAGATTAAATCGACGATGAGTTTTACTTCGTGACAGGTTTCAAAGTAAGCGATTTCAGGTTGGTATCCAGCTTCAACTAAAGTAGTGAAACCTGCATTGATTAATTCAGTGATACCTCCGCATAAAACTGTTTGTTCTCCAAATAAGTCAGTTTCAGTTTCTTCTTGGAAAGTAGTTTCTAAAACGCCAGCTTTGGTTAAACCGCAAGCTTTTGCCATGCCCAATGCAAGTTGTAATGCATCACCGGTTGCATCTTGCTCGACTGCTACTAAACCCGGAATACCGAATCCTTCTTCATAAGTTCTTCTTACCATGGATCCAGGTCCTTTTGGTGCAAACATTACAATGTTTACATCTTCATCAGGTTTGATTAAACCAAAGTGGATGTTGTAACCGTGAGAGAATGAAATGGTGTTTCCGGATTCAACATACTCTGAAATTTGTGTGTTGTAGACTTTTTCCTGAATTTCATCAGGAAGCAAAATGTGAATGATATCAGCTTCTTTTGCTGCATCTTCAATAGTTTTTACAGTCATTCCATCTTCTTTTGCTAGATTCCATGAGCTACCATTTTCTCTTAATCCAACAATTACGTTAGCTCCACTGTCAGCCATATTTCTAGATTGTGCTCTACCTTGTGAACCGTAACCGATTACGGCAATGGTTTTACCTTCAAGAGCATCTGTATTTACATCGTCGTCGTAATACATTTTCATGATAATCACTCGTAAAAATTAAGATATAATAAAATATCACATAAAGATTTGAATTTCACCATTTATAAAAGTAACCTAATTTCAATATATAATTTTAATTTAACAATATTATAGCTTCTTCATCTGATTTCAATATCATCAAACAAATTTTTTAAAAGCAGTCGATGAAAAATAAAATAATAAAATAAAAAAAATAGAAATAGATGATTAGTAACCATCTACTAAAACTTTTAGCTCACCAGTTACAATGTCGATTATAAGACCATGTACCGGTACATCCGGAATTAACGGATGATTTTTGATTTTTTCTACAACGTTTTTAACGTTTTCTTCCTCATCTTCAAATCCGCCAATCCACTCAGCCAAGTCATATTTGGCAATGTCTTCTTCGGCAATGCCTCTTGCAATCATTTTTTCTTTTAATGCTTCAGCATCAGCTCCTGCCATACCGCATTCAGTGTGACCTACAACCAATACTTCTTCACAGCCTAAATTGTAAAGGGCTGCTCCAATTGACCTGATTGCATCCTCTCCAACAATAGAGTTTCCGGCATTTCTAACTATTTTTGCATCGCCCCTTTCAAGTCCTAATGCAGGCTCAAAAAAGTCGATTAATCTGCAGTCCATGCAAGTTAGGATAGCTAACTTCTTTTGAGCATGGTGAGACATTTCTTCGCCTTCAAAGTTTTCAACAAATTTCTTATTATCTTCCAAAACATTTTCTAATATAGTCATTTTATACTCCCCTTGCCATGGCCGTAAGGCCAGTACGTGAAATCTTTTTGATTCCGTAACCTTTTAATAAAGATATAAATGCATCAATCTTTTCTTTATCCCCAGTTAACTCAATTATTAACGTTTCTTCAGTAACATCAACAATTTTTGCTCTGAAAATATTGGAATATTGCATTATTTCTGCTCTTGCTTTTTCATTAGGGATATTAACTTTAACAAGACATAATTCCCTTTTAACAGCATTTTTAGTAATATCTTTAATCTTGATAACATCAACTAACTTATTTAATTGTTTTGTGACTTGTTCCAAACCCTTTTTATCGGCATGAACTGAAATTACCATACGGGATAATCCTTCAACTTCAGATTCCCCTACGGTAATACTGTCAATATTGAAGCCTCTCCTATTGAATAAGCCAGCTACTTTTTGTAAAACGCCCGGTTTGTCTTCAACTAATGTGGAAATAACATGATATTCAAATGTCACTTAAATCACATCCTTTTCGAGTTTGTATTCGCCAATCATCTCATTAATTCCTGCTCCAGGCGGAAGCATCGGCAGAGCTTCCTCTGAATCAATAACAATATCTAATAAAATTGATTCGTTATCTTTAATTGCTGAAGTTAAAGCCTCCTTAGTTTCACCAGGCTTTGTAATTCTCTCAGCATTTATCTTGAAACTTTCAGCCAATTTAACAAAGTCAGGACTGTCCTTAAACTCGGTTTGTGAGTGTCTATTATTATATAATAATGTTTGCCATTGATATACCATTCCTAAAGTCCTATTTTCCAATACAACAGCAATGACCGGCAAATCATAATCATGAACAGTAGCCAATTCCTGACAGACCATCAAAAATCCGCCATCCCCATTAATGGAAACAACAGGATCATCCGGACATGCTACTTTAGCACCAATAGCTGATGGGAATCCGAATCCCATAGTTCCAAGTCCACCGGAAGATATGAATTTGCGTGGCTTTTGGGTATCATAGAAATGTGCTGCCCACATTTGATTTTGACCTACATCTGTTGTTAAAATTGATTCCGGTGTTAAAACCTCGGCAATCTCTTTTATAACTGTTTGTGGCTTTAACGGGACATCATTATAAGTGACTCTTGGAAGCAAATCTTTCTTTTTCTCCTTAATCATATTTGCCCAAGATTTAACGTCACCAGATACTTCATAACCTTTTAATGATTTGTTAAGAGATGACAATACATTTTTTGCATCCCCTACAATCGGCAAATCAACATCAACATTTTTACCTATTTCCGCTGGATCTATATCAATATGAATAACTTTAGTATCCTGAACAAAACTGTCCAGTCTTCCAGTTGTCCTATCTGAAAATCTAATTCCGATAGCTATCAACAAATCGGATTCATTAATATAATCATTTGAAACTTTTCTTCCATGCATACCAAGCATTCCTAATGCTAAATCACTGGTTTCATCAATAGCTCCCTTACCTAAAAGTGAAGTCATTACAGGAGCATTAATTGTGTCTGAAAGTTCCTTTAACTCACAGCATGCATTAGATATAATAACGCCAGCACCCGCCAATATCATAGGCTTTTTAGCTTGTTTTATTAAATTATGGGCTTTTTTAATTTGTCTAATATTGCCTTTAGTATTCGGACTATATCCAGGAGTGCTAATTAAAGAATCATCAAATTTTGTCAGTTCACCTTCTTGAACTTCTTTTGGAACATCAATCACGATAGGACCCGGTCTTCCGCTTGCAGCTATTTCAAAAGAAGATTTTACCATTGAAGGTATTAAATCAGGATCTTTTGGTTGGAAACTATGTTTGGTAATTGGCATTGTAATTCCAATAATGTCAGCTTCTTGAAATGCATCATTACCTATTAAATGAGTGGGAACTTGTCCGGTAATAGCAATTATTGGAGAAGAATCCATATATGCAGTAGCAATACCGGTTACAAGATTTGTTGCACCCGGACCTGAAGTTGCCAAACACACACCCACTTTACCTGAAGCCCTTGCATATCCATCCGCTGCATGAGCTGCGCATTGTTCGTGTCTAACTAATATATGTTCCATGTCTGAATCATATAACATGTCGTAAAATGGTATGGTCTGTCCACCAGGATAACCAAATATTGTTTTAACCCCCATATTTTTAAGGGATTCAATTATCGCTTCTCCGCCTCTCATTGTAAAAACCTTTTTATTTATTATACCACTAAATTTGTATGAAAAAATATATATAATTATCTTAAAAAAAATTAATGTTAATAGCTAATGTTTAAACGTGAGGAAAAATGAATTATTTAAATTTAATTTGTCATAGAAAACCTGAAAGAAGCTTTTTCATTAAAGGACATCAATTTCCAGTCTGTGCAAGGTGTACTGGATTTTATACAGGTTTATTGATTTTTCTATTGTATACTTTTTTTTCTACAATAGAATATACATCCACCCTATTAATCCTTTCAATAATTCTTTTAATACCTGTTTCCATTGATGGATTTACACAATTTTTTGGTTTAAGGCAAAGCAATAATACATTACGCTTTATAACAGGTTTTATTGGTGGAATTGGCTTAATAATCTTTTTAAAAATAGTAATTAAGTGGTGCTTAACATTAATTTTTTAAAAGAAATGATTAAAGATTAATCATCTTTTAAATAATAATACAATACAGCCTTTTGAGCATGCATTCTGTTTTCGGCTTCATCAAATATTACAGATTGCGGTCCGTCAATGACATCTGAAGTTACTTCCTGACCTCTAATTGCAGGCAGGCAATGCATAAAAATAGCTCCATCATTAGCTATACCCATTAAATCAGAATTTACTTGATAAGGAGCTAAATCAATTTTTCTTTGTTTTGCTTCAGCTTCATCTCCCATACTTACCCAGACGTCAGTATATACCACATCAACATTATCCAATGCAACATTAATATCATCACTAACAGTTATTTCAGTGTTGTTTTCATTGGCATATTCTTGAGCAGTTTTTAAAATTTCTTCATTTGGTTCATAACCTTTCGGACATGCAACGGACATATTCATGCCTAAAAGAGGAGCAATCAATAAAAGAGAATTGCAAACATTGTTTCCGTCACCAGCAAAGCAGATCTTTTTACCTTCCCAATTGCCTAAATGTTCCTTGATTGTTAACATATCTGCAAGCGCCTGGCAAGGGTGTTCTAAATTGGTCAATCCACTTATAACCGGGACATCTGAGTATTTAGCTAGTTCAATCACATCGTCATGTTCAATGGCGCGAATCATTATTCCGTCAACGAAACGGCTTAAAACTTTCGCAGTATCAGAAATAGGTTCGCCTCTTCCCATCTGTAAATCATTGGAAGACAAGAAAATTGCTCTTCCACCTAACTGATACATTCCAACATCAAAAGAAACTCTGGTTCTTGTAGAAGACTTTTGAAAAATCATCGCTAATGTTTTACCTTCAAGAGGTTTATCTTCTACATCCCCTGCTTTAATTTTACTAGCCAAATCAAGAATATATTTTACATCCTCTTTAATATCACAAACAGATAATAAACTGTCCATTTTAATTCCCCTTCCTATTATAAAAAAGAATATATGTAAAAGATATATATTAAATGTTTCTATACTGCACTATATCCCTGATTGTTGTTATAACCGGTACGAGTAAGAATAAATAAATGAAATTGCCCGAAACATTAAAGTCTAAGAGATTTACAATAACGGTGAATCCCATAATAATGATAAATGTATTAATTACATACCTCTTTTCCTTTTTAGACGGTTTTTTTTCAAGGAAGTTTTTACTATCCGCATAATGGTAGACTAGCAAAAAGGTTAGTATTGTCAATAGAATATTCAACCCAAACAAATTTTCAGCCAAAAAGAAATGGGAGTAATGTCCGATTAGGGAAGTAGTAAACGGAATGAATGAAATACAAATTAAGAAAAATATATTCAACCATAAATACGGCATATTCAAAGTTTTAATTTTTATGAATTCATGGTGATATATCCAGAAAGAACTAATTAAAACAAAACTGACAATTGTCACTCCAATTGTAGGGACTAACGTTGAAATAAAGGATATGAAATCAGCGTAAGTGGCTATCTGCAATTCCGGAAGGGCAATACCGAAAACCAATAATGTCATTACCATTCCAAAAATACCATCCGTTAATCCCGTTAATCTGCCGGGATCAATATCCAAATCTCTTTGCAAACCTTCTAAAAAACGTTCATAAAAGGTTAACTTTCTATTTAATTTTTTTAGCTCTTTTCTTTCTTTTCCAGTGTCTTTAAACTCATTGGTTTTATGCAACTCATCAGATAACTGATTAATTTTTTTGATATATTCATCATCGGAAGAATGCTCTTTTAAAACTTCCAATTTATTATGAATATCCTCTCTTAACTCTTCCACTTCTTCCGGACCGTATTTTTTAATTGAAATCACCTGAAAAGAAAAAATAGAAATTTAATTTAAAATTTCTTTCATATGTTCCACACGTTTGTTAACAAGCTCAGTTGTACCTACATCCCTTCTGTGGTAAACATTACCTTTAACAAACTCACATGCCTTTTCAGCTATTTTTTCAGCTTCTTCTATGGATTCGCCACTGGCTACAATACCCAATGCCCTAGAACCGGACAAGTGAATTCCATCATCTTCCTTAGATACGGCAGCATAGAATACTTTGGCACCCATATCTTCAATGGCTTTCTCATCGACTTCAATCAGTTCACCGGCATGTTCTGTTTCAGGATATCCATCAGGTACAATGTATTTGCATACACTGGCCTTGTCTTCAAATTCTGCCTTATCCAATGTTCCGTCAACAATAGCTTGACAGATATCAGCCAGCGGAGTTTTTAAAAGCGGCAACACATTCATTGCTTCAGGATCACCGAATCTTGCATTGTATTCAATGAGTCTTGGTCCGTCTGCAGTCAACATGAATTGACCATATAAGATTCCTTTGTATGGCTCGGCCTCCTCAGCAATAGCTTTTAAAGTAGCTTGCATAATTTCTACGGCCTTATCATAATCATCCTGAGTCAAGAACGGTAATAATCCCCCAACATCAGAATATGATCCCATACCACCAGTAATTGCACCGACATCCCCTTCAAATGCATGAGGATGGTCCTGTGCTGCAGGCATTGGAGCCAAGTGCTCTCCATCACAGAATGCCTGGATAGTGAATTCCTCACCAATCAATCTTTCTTCGATGATTACTTGAGCAAAACCTCCCATTACATTATCGATGACTTCACAGGAGTATTCTTTTGCTTCCTCATTATCCTTCAAATGGTCACCTACAATTTTAACCCCTTTACCGCCAGTCAAACCTACCGGCTTAACAACAACATCACGGTCGAACTCATCCAGGAATTTGGAAACGTCTTCAGAGTTATCAAAAACTTTATAGACAAGTGACCCTTCGATTTCATAGTCTTCAAATAGCTTTCTCATAAATGATTTGTCAGTTTCAATTCTAGCAGCGCTTTGAGTCGGTCCGACACATTTGATTCCGTTCTTTTGAAGCTCATCAACAATTCCTTTTCCAAGTGGAGCTTCAGGACCAATAAATGCAATGTCTATATCATTTTCAACAGCATATTCGGCTACTTTTTCAACTTCCCCTTCATCACCTTGCTTGAACTCAGCAATTTTACTCATTCCAGGGTTTATTTTACTCATATAACAATATAATTCCACATCATCTTTAAGTGCATCAGCAATAGCATGTTCACGAGCACCAGTACCAACAACTAAAACTTTCATGATTGAGTCTCCTATTAGTTAAAACTATATTCTTAAAAATATTTAACATTAACTTTAAATACTAACACTTGCATATACAAGAGTACAGTTGCATATGCAAGAGATGTAAATTATGGAAAAAAATTCAAATATTGAAATGATTACGGGAGACCCTAAAACTGCTATTAACAAATTAGCACTCCCGATTATAGGAAGCATGTTTTTAATTTTTGCAAATAACATTATAGACAGTATTTGGGTTGCCGGACTTGGGGCAGAACCCTTGGCTGCACTCGGATACATCACACCATTATTCATGATTCTGGTAGGATTCGGGAACGGAATCGGAGCTGGTGGTAATTCACTTATTTCACGTTATATCGGTGCTGAAGATAGAAATTCTGCAAACAATGCAGCAATACACAACCTTATCTTAAGTTTTATTATTTCGATTATAATTTCAGTGATATTTCTTACATTCATGGAACCTATGCTCAATATGATGGGCGCAAGCAGTGTTATAAACTATGCAATGGACTACGGTTTTATCATTTTTGCATGGACATTTGCACTATTGATGCCTCCAATTGTAGGTGGAGCATTTAGATCAGAGGGAGACATAAAAAGAGCAACACTGCCGATAGCATTAGCCGCAATAATCAACATGGTTTTAGACCCAATTTTCATCTACACATTGAATTTAGGAATCAAAGGGGCAGCTTGGGCAACAGTTTTAGGACCTCTGATAAGCTTATTTTTAATGTTTTACTGGATATTTGTCAAAAAGGACACATACCTCTCATACAACTTTAAGGATTTCCACAACGATTTTGGAATGTATAAAGACATTCTGGTAGTCGGTATTCCCGCCAGTTTAGAACAGCTAGTGCTATCAGTTTTAACAATATTTGTAAATTTCATGCTTACTTTAGTATCCGGACCGGTAGCTGTAGCCGTTTATACTGCCGGTTGGAGAATAGTAAACATTGGAATGCTTCCGGCAATTGGTGTTGGAACAGCGGCAATATCCGTTGCAGGAGTGGCATACGGAGCACGCAAATATGAAAACCTTAGGGTTACAGCAAGGTATGCCGTTAAGGTAGCTTTGATAGCTTCCATTATTGTGTGCATAATTCTGAATGTATTTGCCAATCAAATAGCATTTATTTTCTCATATTCAGAAAACAGCGCTCAATTAGAACCATTGATTGCTAGTTTCCTGCAGATAATGTGCCTATTTATATTATATGTTCCATTTGGAGCAAGTGCAGGAAATGTGTTCCAAGGGGTTGGAAAAGGAACAATATCATTTGTTTTAACAGCGTTCAGGGAATTCATTTTAGTCTTAATCTTTGCATACCTTTTAGGTTTCACATTCAATATGGGAGAATTCGGAATATACTGCGGAATGCTTCTGGGTGGTGGAATAGGTTCATTAATATGTTATGCATGTATCGAATGGTATATCAACAGATTGATAAGGAGCAATCAAAATGTTTGATGAAAATATTCCAACTGTCCCATTTATCTCTATACTCTACAGGGAACATGCAAAATTCTTGAATGAAAAAGTTAAGGATGAAGATTTGAGTTTTGGACTTTATCCCTTGCTGATTAAAATATACAAAAATGAAGGAATAATTCAAGAGCAATTAGCTCAAAGTTTTCATTTAAACGAAAGTACAATAACAAGAAACCTTAAAAAGCTTGAAGATAAAGGATTTATTGAAAGAATTCAGGAAAAAAGAACAAAAAGGATTGAAATTACTGATAAAGGGAAAAAAACTGCACAAAAAGTAATGGACTATGATGAGATATGGGATGAGAAAATAAAAGAAATAATTGGCCCAAAAGAGTACGATAATTTCAGAAATACACTTAGAAAAATTTCAGAGGAGATAATATGAACCAGACAATACACGATTTAAAAACAAGAAGAAGCATTAGAAAATTCAAAGATGAACAGATTTCAGATGATGATTTAAAGACAATTCTAGAAGCGGGAACCTATGCGCCGACAGGAAGAGGAGTGCAATCCCCCAAGATTGTTGTAATTCAGGATGAAGAAAAAATCAAGGAATTGTCTGCCTGGAACAGAAGCTTTTTCCCAGTGCCTGTTCCTGAAGATATGGATCCATTCTATGGCGCCAAAACCTTATTGATTGTTTTAGCTGACAGTGAAATTCCGACTTGGGTGGAAGACGGAGCAAGCGTGCTTGCTGTATTAGTTAATGCAGCCCATGCAGTCGGCGTTGGTTCATGTTGGATTCACCGAGCAAGAGATGAATTTGAATCTCCTAAAGGAAAAGAACTTTTAAAAGAATGGGGAATTCCTGAAAGATATGAAGGTATCGGTCATGTCGTTTTAGGCTATCCCGATATGGACGCACCGGAACCATTGCCTAGAAAAGATGATTACATCCACTATGTGGATTAAAAAAAGAAATAAAAAGATGAGTTAAAATTACTCATCTACATTTTTTCAGGTGCGGTTACACCTAAAATATCTAACGCATTTTTAATGGTTATTTTAGCTCTATCCACTAAAATAAGTCTTGTATCTTCAACATCAGAACCTATAACCTGTTCTGATTTGTAGAACTTATTAAATGAGCTGGCTAAATCCTGTGAGTATTGTGTAATATTGTGAACTCTCTTTTTATTGGCACAATCTTCAACAACCTGCGGGAATTTAGCAATCTGCCTTACCAAATCCTGTTCAGCTTCATCAGGAACCCAGTCATCACTGACAGTTAATGAACCAATATCCTTGCCTGATTTGGCAAGTAACTTACATGCTCTTGCATGAGCGTATTGGATTGAAGCGCAACCTCTCTCAAAGCTTAATGCCTCATCCCATTTAAATGTCAAGTGTTTTTCAGGAGATAACTTTGCAATAAAGAACCTGATAGCGCCTATACCAATTTCTTCAGCCATTGGAGCAATTTCCTCTTCAGATAAATCTGGGTTTCTTGATTTTATTTCATCATGTGCCCTCAATACTGCTTCATCAATCAATTCATCGACAGATACGAATTTTCCTCTTCTTGTAGACATTGATCCTTCCGGAAGAGTGATGAATTCATAAAATATTACTTCAGGAGCTTTTTGCCTGAGTATTTCTTCAAAAATAATTTTAATCTGTTTGGCTGCCAATTTATGGTCTGAACCTAAAATATCAAGTACAGTATCGCCTAAAGTAGCTTTGTACTTATGATAAGCCAAATCTCTTGTTGAGTATAGTGAAGTGCCATTTGATCTTCTTAAAACAAACTCCTTTTCAATATTGAAGTCTGTCAGGTCAATGTATAAGACTTCGTCTTCACGGGTGAATCCTTCCCTCTGGATGAAGTAAACTAAATCGTCGACATCGCCATTTCTTACAAACTGACCTTCCCAAACAAAGTCATCATGTTCGATGTTCATCCTTAAAAGAGATTCGCGCATTCCAGAAATACATTTTGAAACGACATCTTCAAAGACTTTGTTTAATTCCTCGTCAGAACCTTCCTCATATTTCTGAATCAATTCGTCAACTTTTGCATTTAAAGCCTCATCCTCTTCAACAGCCTTATTCGCATCAAAGTACAATTTTCCAATTTTATGGTCAATCTTATCTCCTTCATAATCATCGATATTCAAACCGCATTCAATTATGCCGCACACGATAATAGCTATTTGTCTTCCCATATCATTTACATAATATTGGGTAACTACATCTCTACCAGCTAATTTCAACAATCTTGAAAGGGAATCTCCAAAAATGGAGTTTCTAATGTGTCCTATGTGAAGCGGCCCGTTAGGATTTGCGGAAGTATGTTCCAAAACAATCTTTTCTCCGTATTGTGGAAGCTGACCGTAATTATCATCCACCTTATCTAAAAGCAATTTTGAAAATTTAGAATAATCAATGAAGAAATTAACATAAGGTCCAAAATTTTGAACTTTAGAAAAAATCTCCGGAACCTCTATCTTTTCAACTAAATCCGCTGCAACTTCCGGAGGGGAAGTCCTTAATTTTTTAGTTAGGGAAAACGCAATGGTACTTGCCAAGTCTCCCAAATCTGGATTTGGCGGAAACTCTAACTTAAAGTCCCTGTCTATCTCTACATCATATTGGTCTAACGCCTTGTTAATGGCTTCTATCGCCTGTTTTTCAATTTCAAAATACATTAACTCACCTTATTACTATAAACCCCTTAACCAAAGGGAAAGATAACCGACTTTTGGAATTACAACTAAATTATCACCAAATGTTACAACTTTTGATTGGATTTGGTCTCGTGTAACAAAGTATGGATCTGAAGCATTATTATTGTCTCCCTTAATTTCATACACTACAGTTCCGTTAATTTGTGCAATATTTATCACTCTATGAATTACTGGCTGATTAAACCATTTTGCATCATAAACAACAACATCGCCTTTCTGGATATCGTTTACATCAAATTCATGAATTCCGAGGAAATCGGCTTTTTCAACTAAAACAATGTCTCCTCTGTAAAATGCAGGTTCCATACTTCCTGAAACAACCACATTCAAATGTTGCGCAGCAATTAAAACAATCACCAAAATAACTGCATATGCCGCAATCTCTTTCCAATCTGTCACAAAAACACCTTTATTTATTTTTCTTAAAAGCAACCTCTAAAGCGATTTCAATAGCTTCAACAGTATTTTGAATATCTTCCATAGTATGTGCTTTTGAAATAAAATTACATTCAAACTGACTCGGAGGTATGAAAACCCCTTCTTTCAATAATGCTCTAAAGTATCTTAAAAACCTGTCGGAATCGCTTGCCTTAGCATCGCTGTAATCATGAACTTCAGCAGGATTGAAATATATCTGAAACATTGATGCAAGCCCTACAGGTTGTATGTTATATTGTTCCTCATCAATGATGGATGCTATATTGCTTCTTAAAAAATCACCTTTATTTTCCAAATCTTTATAAAAAGCATCGTCGAGTTGAGTTAAGGTTGAAATTCCTGCTTGAACTGATATCGGATTTCCGGAAAAAGTACCCGCCTGATAAACAGGACCATTAGGTGCAATTAACTCCATTATTTCTCTTTTTCCGCAGAAAGCACCCATTGGAAGACCTCCGCCAACAATTTTACCAAGTGTTGTTAAATCAGGAGTCACACCGTAATATTCCTGTGCGCCACCGCGGGAAGCTCTGAAACCTGTGATGACCTCATCGAAAATTAGAACAATTCCATTTTCCTCGGTGATTTTTCTTACAAATTCCAAAAAGCCAGGTTTAGGTTCAATGCATCCAACATTGCCCATAACAACTTCCATTATGAGACAGGCAATATTTTCTCCTTCCTTTTCAATTAACTCTGTTAATGCTTCTTCATCATTAAATGGGACAGACAAAGTATTTTTAGTGGTATCAACTGGAATTCCCGCAGAATCTGGCAAACATGCTGCTCCAGAACCGCCTTTAACCAATACATAGTCATGGGCACCATGATAAGCCCCTTCAAATTTAATAATTTTATCCCTACCGGTGAATCCACGAGCTACACGTATAGCGCTCATGGTAGCTTCAGTTCCACTATTTGCAAATCTTACCATTTCAGCAGAAGGAATCCTATCAACAACTTCTTTAGCAAGTTTGATTTCATTTTCGGTTGGAGCTCCATAAGCGCTTCCAATAGCTAGCTGAGAAGACACTTCCCTTACAACTTTAGGATCTGCATGACCTAAAATCAAAGGTCCGTATGCAAGACAATAATCAATGTATGAATTCTTATCTACATCAACTATTTTACATCCTCCTGCTCTTTCAACAAAAAATGGATAAGGTTTAAAAGCACGTACAGGAGAGTTTACTCCACCTGGAAAGTATTTTTTAGATTCATTGAACAATTCTTCTGAATACATTTCATCACCTATAAATGTTGTATTAATGAATTTACACAAGCTACAGCTATAGGAGTTCCTCCTTTAGGACCCTCCACAACGATGTTTGGAATATTTGAATTTCTTAAAGCCTCTTTTGAATCGGCAGCCCCAACAAAACCAACAGGGACACCCACAATAGCCTTAAGATTCATTTCACCTTTTTCGTATAAATCCATAGCTTCAAAAACAGCGGTCGGAGCATTACCACTAACGACTATTCCTTCAAAATCGTTTTGAGCGGCATAACGCATAGCGGCAGCAGCTCTTGTAATTTGATGCTCTTTAGCTATTTTTATTACTTCTTCATTTTTGATATAACACTCAACTTCTCCATCGTATCTGGTAATACCATATTTAACCATATTAATGTCTGTTAAAATAGTTTCCTTATTTCTAAGAGAAGCCATAGCCACATCTACAAAGTCTGAACTCATATGTACAAGTTTTGCATACTCAGGATCGGCAGTTGAATGAACAATCCTTTCTACAATATCCCTTTCAGCAGGATTTAAATCTTTGACATCATCACCAATAAGGCCACGAATAATTTCTCTACTTTTATTAGCAATATCCAAACCTTGTTTAGTTGATGCGCCCATGAACATTTTGTCTGTCATAATATAATTATATGTTAAAAAATGTTTTAAATATTTTATTAAAAATCAGATTATTTGGCATTTCCGAGAAAAAAAATTTTAATAAAAAAACATATAATATTATCTGGAAGGCGATTTTATGAGAAATATTGTTATAGTAGACCCAGCATCAACCGGATATAACTATGTACAGGATGTAATAAGCAGAGGTTTTAATCCTATTGTACTCCAATCAACAATTGATGAATCAACTGAGGAAGGAAAGGAATTTAAAAAAATGGTGGAAGATGACATCGAATCGATTGAACACGATTTTGAATGGATTCACGAAGAGGACACATATGAAAAAACTCTTGAAATCATTAAAGGCTACGAACCTCTTTTAGTTATTCCAGGCGCAGAACAGGGTGTTGTTCTTGCAACAAAATTGGCGAATGATTTAGATGTATTGTGCAATCCTATAGAAAACCTTGATGCAATGACACTTAAGCATGAAATGCACAATAGACTAGCCAAGCATAATCTCAGACATATCAGGGGTCAGGTTATAACATCCGTGGAAGAAGCTGTGAAATTCTATGATGAAGAAAATCTCAATGAAGTTGTCGTGAAGCCCGTCTACAGTGCAGGTTCAACAGGCGTGCGCATATGTTTAAATAAGGATGAAATGATTAAGTCAATAAAAGAATTGTCAACAAAAACCAATCTGTATGGAAACAGACTTTCAAAACTATTAGTCCAAGAGCGCATTAACGGTGAGGAATATTTTGTAAATACCGTGTCATGTGACGGAAATCATCGCGTGACTTTGATTTGGAAATATAGAAAAGTGAAAACGGCAGAGGGCGGAATGATTTACGACACCATTGAAACCGTGAATGAGTTAAACCTCGGGGAAGCTGAAATGGTGGAATATGCATACAAGGTGGCTGATGCAATAGGAATAAGATACGGTCCTGTGCACGGGGAATACATGATAGATGATGACGGACCTGTATTAATAGAGGTCAACTGCCGTCCGAGCGGATGCCATATGGATGCTGATTACCTTGACAGAATTTCAGGCCAACACGAAACAGACAGTGTCCTAGACTCATATTTAAAACCTGAACGCTTCCATGAAGAGAAGAAAAAACGATATAGGCTATACGCACATGGGGCTCTTAAATTATTAATAACTCCAAAGGATTTGCTGGCCGATTCCGCACCGTTGAGAAACATAAGCATCAAATTAAAAAGCCATTATAAAACAGCTTTAGATGATACATTCGATACAAAGGAATTCATCAAAACTGAAGATCTGGAGTCCAGCTCCGGAATCATTTATCTGGTAAATGAAGATTATTTTGAATTAACCAAAGACATTGAATTTTTACGTAAAGTTGAAAAAATGGCATTTGATTTGGTTTTAAGTGAAAAAAGTATAGATAAAATAGAAATAGATGAAACTGAATGCATAAGCAAAACAAAATCATTAATGTCTAAAATTGAAAACTACGGAACTACACTTCTTGTAACAGATCAGAAACTAGATGATGCTCATGTACAAGTCAATTTAGACGAACTTGATGGCATTCAAGGAAAATACGATTGTATTGTAGTCAATTTAAACAAGAGCCTTGTTGAAATAAAAGAGGAAGAGATTGCAAGAATCTTTTTAGAAATCTTCACTAAAGTCAAGGTTGGAGGATTAATATTCGTTCCTGAATCCACCTATCAAAACATTAAAAGTAAAAGAAGAGGAATGGAAGCACTGCTTAAAACACTGAACCTAAGATTAGAATTGCCTCCACAAGGTGTGGACGGCATAATAATTGCGTCAAAAACATGAAAATATAATTTAATCTTTGCTTGCAGACAGGCCTGCCAGATATCCTGTTGAAAAAGCAATCTTTAAATTATAACCGCCGGTCGGCCCGTGGAGGTTTAATATCTCTCCAGCGAAATACAGGTTTGGAATTAAAGTGGATTCCATTGTTTTGGGGTTGACATTTTTCAAATCCACACCGCCGACTGTCACTTTAGACAGTTCCTTATTGAAACCTGTTATTTCAAGATTAAAGCTTTTCAAATTTTCAATCAATCTGTTTTTACTTTTCTTATCTATTCTTGAAAGCTGAGTTTCACCATCCAAAGCAATTTCATCCAAGAAGAACTCGATGAACCTATTTGTCAAAAAAAGCTTCAAGTAATTTTTAATCATGGTTTTGCCCTTATTTTGAAAATCGGTTGTTAACTTCTCTTTCAGCTCTTCCCTATTAAAATCAGGGCATAAGTCAATAGCTATCCTTTCGCTCAGATTGACATTTTCATCATCAAGGACGTTGTAGCTTACAGACTTTGAAATTTCATTGCTGAGGTTTATGATTCCGGGACCTGTCAGACCAACATGGGAAATCAGGACATTTCCTTTTGTTTTAATCTTATTATAACTTATAACCACATCATATAATGTTACACCGGCAATATCGGACAGGTCTTTTTTGGTGATTAACGGGACCAAGCCGTATTTAATGTCGGTTATCGGCTGGGAAGTTAAAAAATAGTTATCCGGGCTGCATCCGGTCTGCGGGTAAGTTATGCCGCCTGTAGCCATTATGACTTTACTTGCCTTAATCTCATCATTAATTACAAAATTTTCTACAATAGATTTTACTTGACAATTATAACGTATAGTTACATCACCAAGATTATCCCTTAAAACGTTTATGACATCTGAGGATCTTTCCGTTTCGGGAAAAATCCTATTGTCATCCTCTTCAATGAAATTCAGGCCATTATCTTCAAATAGCGACAGTAATTTTTCATTTGTTAATGTGTAAAAAGAGTGCTTTAAAAAGTTTTTTTCATCAAAAGAATTCAATAGCTTTTTTATTGGTTTGTTGTTGGTTATATTGCATCTTCCGCCGCCGGTAAGCAATAGCTTATTTCCCAACGAGGAGTTTTTCTCAAGCAATATGACTTTAGAAGTCTTGCCGGCAGCTATTGCAGCCATCATCCCAGCAGGACCTCCGCCAATAACAGCTATATCATATTCTTTCATATTATCTTAAAAAAAGAAAAGAAATTAAGGGGTTAATCTGTGTCTGTCCCTTGGGAAGAGTACACATTCACGGATGTTTTCAGCGCCGGTAAGTACCATAGTCAACCTATCGGCACCAAGACCCCAACCTGCGTGAGGAGGCATACCATATTCAAATGCCTTAAGATAGCTTCCAAATCCAGCAGGGTTTAATCCTCTTTCTTCGATTTGTTTTACCAAAAGGTCATATTGGTGTACACGGGTAGCACCTGAAGATAACTCTAAATTGTTATACATCAAATCAAATGCATGAGAGTATTGCTCTTCACCATCAACAGGCATTACATAGAAAGGTTTGATAGCTGACGGCCATCTGGTTAAGAAATAGAATCCTCCCATGGTGTCGCCTAATGCCTTTTCAGCTTCACGGGACAAGTCTTCTCCCCATTCCATTTCAACATCTTTGGAGTTTACAATGTCTACCGCTTCATCATAGGTTACGACCGGGAAATCTCCGGCTGGAACTTCCAATTCATGACCTAATATTTCCAATTCGTTAGAGCAGTTATCATTTATGTCTTTTAAAACTTGAATAAGCATGTCATTTAGGATTTTCATCACGTCTTCATCGTCTGCAAATGAAACTTCAGCATCGATGGAAACCGCTTCGTTTAAGTGTCTTAAGGTATCGTGTTCTTCTGCTCTGAAGATTTGACCAATTTCAAATACCTTATCCATTCCAGCACCCATCATCATTTGCTTGTACAGTTGAGGGGATTGTCCTAAAAATGCCTCTTTTTCAAAGTAAGTGATTGGGAATAATTCTGTTCCTCCTTCAGTAGCTGATGCTACGAGTTTAGGAGTGTTGATTTCATAAAATCCATTATCATAGAAAAAGTCTCTGATAGTATGGAACATTTGTCCTTTGATTTTGAAAATTGCAGAAACGTTTTCTTTTCTGATGTCCAAGAATCTTGAATCTAATCTGGTGTCGATTCCTGCCTTAACCTTTTCTGTTGGATCCATCGGTAAAGGCTGGTTAGCCAAGTTTAATACTTTAACTTCTTTAGGTAAGATTTCAACACCGTTAGGAGCTTTTGGAGCTTCCTGCGCTAAACCTTTAATTGCTACAACAGATTCCTTTCTAAATTCTCTTAATTGTTCTAATATTTCATCGCCTACTTTTTTACTTGGAGCTGTGATTTGAACTCTGCCTGTTACATCACGGATGATAACGAACATTATTCCACCGAAATCACGGATTTCGTGAACCCATCCCATGATGGTAACATCACTGCCTGCTATTTCAGGAGTGCATTGATTAGCATAATTAGTTCTTCTCCAATCATTTAATAAACCTTGCAAATTATTCACCTCGGTTATAAAAATAAAAATAATAATGATAAATTTTCATTATACTTTTAGTTTAGTTTTAATCTTTAATAAATATATGTTAAAAATAGAAATTCTCACAAAAAATATAAAAAAAGATAAATTTAATCTTCAAATTTATCCTTATCCAAGGTTTTCACAACCTTTGCAGGAACACCAACTGCAACCTCATAGTCACCGACATCCTTAGTTACAATGGCTCCTGCGCCAACTATTGCATATTTGCCGATAGTAACGCCTGGAAGGATTGAAGCGCCAGCTCCAATCCATGCTCCCTTTTTAATATGAATTGGTTTACAGGTTAAAACCTGCCTGTCATATTCATCATGATTATTGGAAAGCAGCTGGACATTGGCGGCAAGCATTACATCATCCTCGATTGTGATTCCGCCACGGGCCATCAAGAGAGAATTTGAATTGATGAAAACGTTGCTGCCAATTTTGATTCTATCAAAGGCCGCCCCTGCAATAGGTGCCATGACCCGACTGTTTTCACCTAAGTTATCACCAAATAACTCTTTTAATAAAGCGTTATATCCTTCTGTATTTGGCATTGTATGATTAAGCTTGAAAACTATCTCAGCCATCTTCACAGCATCAGTCATTTCCTCTTCAGTAATTTCTCTCATATCCACCCGCTCAAAATCCATGCTAATCATCCCTTAATCTTGTTTTGAAAGAATTTGAATGTGCAAAGAATCCTTCATATTCGGCAATTGGAACTGAAGTTTTTGAAAGCTCTTTTAGTCCTTCTTTAGTAATTTTTTGTACAGTTGGCTTTTTAATGAATGCTTCAGTAGACAATCCTGAATACATCTTTGCTCCACCGCCTGTAGGCAAAACATGGTTTGTTCCAGACCCGTAATCGCCTGCAGCAACCGGTGAGTATGCACCTAAAAATATTGAACCGGCATTGTTGATATGTGATAATGTTTCGTCATCATCCTTAGTGGATATGATTAAATGCTCCGGAGCATATTCATTAGTGACATGAATCGCCTCTTCTAAAGTGTCAGTGATAATGATTTTTCCACTTTTTGATAATGATTCCTCGATAATCTCTCGCCTTGGAGCCTCTTGTGTTAATTTAGCTACAAATTCATTGGTTTTAATGGCCAGATCTTTTGAATCTGTTACCAAAAAGCATGACGCATTAGGGTCATGTTCCGCCTGAGCTAAAATGTCTGTTGCTAAAAATTCAGGATTTGCAGTTTCATCGGCCAAAATTAAAACTTCAGAAGGACCTGCCGGAAACTCAATGTCTACTTGACCATAGACCAATTTCTTTGCAGCTGTAACGAAAATGTTTCCAGGACCCACAATTTTTTCTACTCGAGGTATTGATTCTGTACCGTATGCAAGTCCTGCAATTGCCTGTGCTCCGCCGACTTTATAGATTTCATCGGCTCCTGCAATATCGGCCGCTACCAAGATAGCATCCAAAATCTTGCCGTCCTTTTGAGGAGGTGTTACGCATACCACTTTCTTTACACCCGCAATTTTAGCCGGAATTACAGTCATTAGAATTGATGAAGGATAAGCCGCTCTTCCACCAGGAATATAACAGCCGGCAGAATTGATAGGCCTTACAATCTGACCTGCAACAATTCCAGGGTTTACTTCTATTTCCCATTCTGATGGAATTTGCATCTTATGGAATTTCTCAATGTTTGATGCGGCCTGTTTTAAAGCAACAAGCAAGGAATCATCCAATGTCTCATAAGCCTCATCAATTTCATCTTTGGATACTTTCAAATTTTCTATTGTAACTTGATCAAATTTTTCTGTATATTCACGAATGGCCTTATCCTTGTTGTTTTTAACATTATCTAAAATATCAGATACTATGTCCAGTACCTTGTTTACATCCTCTTCTGATCTCTTAATGGTCTGGGCCAGGTCAATTTCGGAATAATTTAACATTTCCATTTTAACTACCTCATAATGGCTCCGGTATCGGCAGAGTGAACCAACTTTTGATATATGGCCAGCCAGCCATCCACATCACTTTCAGGGTGCTTTACGTCTTTTAATCTTTGTGCTATTTCTTCATCGCTTA
>NZ_JBGVOG010000112.1:0-5354 GCF_045126245.1 Methanobrevibacter sp.
TGTAAAATAATCTGGTCAATTCCCCTTTTTGATATCTCATCAATGATTGGAGCCATCTTAATAATCTCGGGCCTTGTTCCTAAAATGGTTGCTATTTTCATAATATCATTTACTATATTTATTAAAAATTACATAAAAAAGTTTTACCGGACCAATTAAAATTCATGTAAATCATTTAAACTTTTTATCATTGACTCACGAATAGCATATCTTTTCTGCAAATCCGTAAGCGAATCGACCAAATCCCTCCTGAATCTCTCACAGGCATAATCGTCATAAGTGAATTTGATTCCATCATATTGAATATCCATCAAAATCAGATATTCAGCTTCCATGACTTTAATGTAAGCTCTAGGTTCATCTTCTTTTGGATTTAGTAATCTTTCGACTTCATCGAGATCCATTTTTCCTAAAGCAACATCGACAAAAACCCTCATCATTTTCCGTACCATATTCCATAAAAATGATTCCCCATAAATATCTACAAAGATTGGAGAAATTGTTTCATGTAAATTTGGAAACTCTCTTTTATGATAATCATTCAAGTCCACTTTTGTGATTTTAATGTCATCGATTGTTCTTGTAGTTGTCTTTTGAAAGCGTTTTGTAAAATTAGTGAAATTGTGGGTTCCCTTAAATATTTCGGCAACTTCTCTGAGCTTATCAACATCCAAATCCCAAAATAGCATATAGCGATAATGTCTCATCTGAGCGTATCTTGGCTTGAATGCATATCTTACCGGAGCGCTGGCTAAAATCTGAATATCATCCGGAAGGGAATTATTGATTTCATTGACACGGACTTCCTTTTCAGACTGGAAACTGATTACATTGCCTAAACTATGAACACCTGCATCGGTTCTTCCCGCAATTCTGAACCTTGATTTTTTCAAATCATCAATGTAGTCAAGCTTGCGCAAATGATAAATAAGTTCTTCCTCGACTGTCCTTAAGTCAGGCTGCCTTTGAAAGCCATGAAAATTAGTTCCGATATATCCAATTTTTAGTGCTGTTCTTTTCATTGATAATAATTTTAAGTGTAATATAAAATAAGTTTTTAGGAAAAAGCTTTAGGAATAAATTAAATCAAATTTTTTATCATATGAGTAGTTTCATCATAGTCATCTTCTTCAAAGGTTACCTCATATCCAAGAGATTTCCAAAAGGGTATTGCTGCATCAAGATACCTATGCGAATTTAAATAAATTCGTTTATACTCTTCATTTTTTGCAAATCTTTCAATTGTCTCAACAAGTATGCGCGCAATGCCATTTCTTCTATACCCCTTATCAACCATCAATCTCCAGATACTTGCAGTATCTTCCTCAAAACAGATATCCTTAAGAAATTCGTAATCCTTATCATAGGATCTTATACCTGCAGTTGCAACTATATTATCACCATCCAAAGCTACAAAAAAGTTGTTTCTCTCAGGCAATATATAATAATCCTTTAATTCTTCAATATCATAATGAAATTTAGGGGTTGGGCCGATTCCATAGACTTCCTTAATCTGATTATATAAAAAAGATTTAGCCAAGTCAATTTCATCACAATCATCGTTAATTTCACGAATGATAATATTCATTTTATCACCTATTAAAAAAAATAAAAAAAAGAGAAATTTAATATTTCTCTTATTCTTGAGCGGTTTCAGGATTGAGTAATTTTTCAACATTTTCCCCAATAAAGTCAAATAGCAATACAACAATCAATAATGACATACCAGGGTAAAATGCCAACCACCAGTATCCTGATGATAAATAGTGCATTGATTCAGCCAATATTACCCCAATTGCAGGTTCATGAGGTGGCAAACCAAATCCTAGGAAAGTAATTGCTGCTTCGTGCATGATTGCATGAGGAAACATTAATATTACACCTACAATTATTTGAGAAACAATTAATGGGAAAATATGTTTAAGCGCAATCCAAACTTTTGATCTTCCTAAGTTTTCTGCCAAATGAATATATTCTTTGGTTTTAATTTCTTTTACTTCAGACCTGAGAACTCTTGCAAGCGGAGTCCAATGGGTTAAACCAACACCCATAATTACCCCAAACACTCCACCACCAAACATGATGGAAACCAGGATAATTAAAAGAATATGTGGAATAGAACCAAATAAGTCTATAATTCCCGCAACTGTCTCATCAGCCAATTTGTTGAAACTTGAAAATAATCCTAAAATAATGGAGATTATAGTACTGACAACAGATGCAATAAAACCTACCATTAAACTTAATCCAAGCCCAGCAATTGTTCTTTGAAACATATCTCTTCCCATCCAATCGGTACCGAAGAGATGTTCCAAGGAAGGCATTTGATTAGCAGAAGCAAAATTAGTTGGAATATCTCTTATGAAATAACCGCATACAAAAATGCTTACAATAACTAATACTGAAAGTCCAATAATTACAAGAGTCTTTGTTCTGAGATTTGCACGGTATATAAACCATGGCTCCTTATCATTTGTTTTCTTCTTAATCATTGAACTCGCTCTCCTTAATTCTTGGATCGATGAAATAATAAGAAATATCCGCAAGCAAGTTTCCAACAAATACAAATATTGCACTGATAAGTACAATACCTAAAAATAAAGGTACATCATTTTGAAGACCAGCGGCTACTGCCGTTTGACCAATTCCGGGATATGAAAATACCTGTTCTACAAGCACTGCACCACCAAACAATTCACTGAATGATAAAAACTGTAAGGTAATTGCAGGAAGTAAAATATTCCTTATTCCATGATTTTTCACTAAATCCCAACCCTTTTCACCTCTAGATTTTGCAAACAATACATAATCAGAGGATAATACTTGAGTCAATTCATTACGTGTGTACATGGCAATTGGCGCTACACCAACAACACTTAATGTCAATGTAGGAAGAACCAACCTTGATGCCCACTCCATAAATGTAGCATCTGTACTTTTAACTCCTATCGGAACACCAAAACCTATAGGGAACCATCCTAAATAAACAGCAAATATCATTAAAATAAGCATTCCGACCCAAAAAGAGGGAGCTGATTGAATCGCATAACAATAAACTTTGACCGCTTTGTCAATCCATGATCCTTTATTTTTTCCGGCCACTACTCCTAAGGCAAATCCAATGATACCACTAAATACCCATGAGAGAGCCATCAACACTACAGAAGCTGAAAATTTATCAATTATTACATCAATAACCGGAGCACGATATATCAAGGAAGTTCCCAAATTACCCTGGATTAAATCCAAAAGCCAATGAAAAATTTTTGTAGGCAACGGAACATTGGTACCGAAATATCCTTGTAAAATTTGTCGTTGAGCTTCTGATACTGCTGCACCTTTCAAATAAGCACTAACAGGATCAATAGGGGATAAATCTAGTAATACAAAACTAAAAATTGCAACAGCAACCATCAGTATTATAAAACGTACTAATTTGAAACCAAAATATTTAATTATTTTTTGTTTATTCAATTAAATAAACCCCCTTGAAAGATTTTTAAAAAAAATAAAAAAAGGAAAATGATTTAAGCTGTGGTTCTTGTCCACTCACAGATGTTAATTAAGAAATCATTTCCTAAACCGTCAGGTTGGTTACCTATATCAATTCCATCTTTAATGAAATAGTTATAGTTGTAGTTAACAAGCCATGCAAATGGAGCATCACCAGCAGGACCCCAACCTCCGCCGTTAACTAAAGCGGATTGAGCCCATAATGCATTAGCTGCATTTAAATCTGTAGATTGCATAGCCTCTTCCATCAATGCATCGGAAGCAGAATTGTTGTATAAACCAGGGTTCATATAGAATTCATCAGGAGCTTTACTGTGGTATTGCTGATAGATGGATTTATATGGGTCCGGGGAAGTTTGTTGCATTAATGCAGCTGAGCTGTACATGTTTGCATAAATTGTATCCCAATCAGCACCAACAAGGTTTACTTCAATTCCAATTTCCTTAGCTTGTTCTGCAAATACAGTTGCTAGAGATTGTCTGTCAAGATAGTCTGGCGGGTAGTATAAATCAAATGATGCTTTTGTACCATTTTTCTCTACGATTCCATCACCATCAGTGTCTTCCCATCCACCATCCTTCAAGATTTGTTTTGCTTCATCAACATTTCCGTCTTGAACTGCAGCATCAGGGTTTGCATAATCTCTTGTATCAGTACTTGTGTATTCAGGAGTAGCATGACCTGAGAATATTTCATCACACATTTGTTGGCGGTTGACACCGACATTTAATGCTTCTCTGATTGCTTTATCAGCAGTTACATTGTTACCTATTTTCCAGCCGCTTTCATTAGTTACTTCACCTGTATCTTCAAGGTAAGGGAAAGAAACACCTTGTGCCCTACCTGCAGATTTTTCAACAAACTGGTAACCGTCTACACTTTGGTTTAATGCGGAAGTTGCAACAGGCACAACATCCACTTGACCGGATTTTGCAAGTTCTAACCAGGTTGATTCTTCAGGGAACAACATGGTTACTTGAGTGAAGTATGGTTTATCGCCGTAATAATTATCATTTACTTTGAATATTGCTTGTTGACCTTTATCCCAGTGGTCTAATACATATGGTCCAGTACCTATTGGATTTTCACCGTAAGTAGCATTGTCATACTCTTCAGGCACAATACCAACATATCTTAAATCATAAATAAAGGTTGACCTTGGTTCAACTAATTCAAATTTAACGCAAGTGTCATTTACTGCAGTTACTTTATCAAGATTAGTTAAATCCAAATCTGTTTCAGTATCTTTTGCTGTATTAAATGTGAATGCAACATCTTTAGCGTCGAATGTTGAATTATCGGAGAATATTACATCATCCCTAACATTCACTACCCAAGTTTTTCCATCATCTTCAATTGAATAATCAGTTGCTAAATCCGGAACAATAGTTCCATTAGAATCTGTTTTAAATAAACAACTTTGAACTAGGGGATTATAGTTCATGTGTCCGCATCCCCAACCAGTAAGTGGATTAAAACCTGCTTCTGGTTCTTTCATATTACTGTGAGCTGCTACTGTTAGGTGTGTTGGATCATCATCATGAGATCCACCCATCAAAGCAAAAGCACCAATTGCAACGATAGCTATTGCTGCCACAGCCCCAATAATCATCATCATTTTCTTATCCATAACTTTCACCGTTTTATACTTAAAAGCCTATTAAAATAATAGTATTACTTTTTGTTTAAAAAATACTTAATAAGTAATACTTTTTTTAACTATTTTAATATTATATTTATTATATAATAATACATATAAAAATATATTTATTACTTTTAATGTTTGATTGACAAATAAAAAATTTTTAATAGTTAACAAAAAAATTAAACAGTAATTATT
>NZ_JBGVOG010000113.1:0-2577 GCF_045126245.1 Methanobrevibacter sp.
CAATTCCAAAGCGTTAGTGCAGGTAACTCCAAGATATTTTCCTGTTTTCAAGCCTTCCTCTATTTCACGCCTCTCTTCAGGCTTATATCCTGCCCTATAAGCCGCAATCCTATGGGCCAATTTCCCTTTAATTTGAGTCATGTCCTTTTTTGCCCACATTGCAATTAGTTCAGTTGTTTTTCTTGAAACCGTGAAACATAATGTTTGAATCCCCTTGAACATCATATACATGAAGATATTCTCAGTTTCCATATGAACTGAAGGTGCATTTTGAATATTGACCCTGTTTCTCCTGTAATTTTTAAAGGGATTGTATAAGATAAAATCTTTCTCACCGCTTGGGGAAGTGTCATTGTCAACAAGTTTGAATTCCTCTCCAGTCAACCTATTGGCCAACTCCAGGGGATTTGCAAGAGTGGCCGATGACAATATGAACTGGGGATATGACCCGTAAAAATTGGCTATTCTTTTTAATCTTTTAATTAGAAATGCCACGTTGGATCCGAACACACCCTTATAGTAATGGGATTCATCAATTACAATATATCTTAAATTGCGATAAAATCGTGACCACTGATGGTGCCATGATAAAATCAGATGCAGCTGATAGGGATTTGTTAAAACAATGCGTGATTTCTCACGAATTCCTTTTTTGTCCCCTCTAGGAGTGTCACCATCATAGGTTCTTGGATTGATTTTTATGTCCAACTCCTCTTCAAGATTCTCCAGAACATGCAGCTGGTCGTTTGAAAGGGCCTTGGCGGGATAAATATAAAGCGCTGTCGCATCACTGTCTTCAATCATTGTCTCCATTATTGGCAAATTGAATGCCAAAGTTTTCCCGGAAGCCGTCGGGGTTGTGATAATAACGTTTTCCCCCTCTTTAATAGACTCATATGCATCTGCCTGATGATTATACAATTTTATATCCTTTTCATCAAGGTACTCAACAATTTTATCATTTAAATTATCAACTTTTTTAAAACTAGCCTCTTTAGCCGGAATAGTCTCCACATGAGCTATATTATCCCTATAGCGAACATCATTTTTAAACATATCAATATTGTTGGAATCAGACATAATCTCAGCTAAAATAATTTAATAAGTATATTTAAAATCTAAATACTATTTAAAATTATCCGTTTTTTAAAAAGAGTAGTTAGGATTAAAATCCTAACTATTTATGCATATTATGAAAGTTTAAAAACTTTCTATGAAAATATTTTTATACAATAGAATAAAAACGTATCGTAAAATAAAAATTACTTTTTTTCAACAACCATTTACAGTTAACCAATAGTTTTCAAATGCTCTCTCAACTATTATATTAATAACATAATCACATAAATTAATAAATATAAGTTACGAGGGAAAAAATGATTTCATATGAAGAATTTGAAGATATAATAGTAAACACGCTTAAAAGAGACATTTCTTCAAATAAAGACCAAAAGAAGGCCATTATTTCTAATCCTGACAAATCACTATTTATTGTTGCCGGACCAGGTTCCGGGAAAACGACCGTAATGGTATTGAAAATATTGAAATACATTTTCGTGGATGATATCGACCCGTCCGAAATTTTAGCCACAACATTTACAAAAAAGGCAGCAGCCGAATTATATTCAAGAATTTTAGGTTGGGGAGACCAGATTAAAAATTATCTTGAAGATAATGCTGGAGATGACTTTGAAAAGATTGCAAAAATTGAAAGAATTGATTTCAACCAGATACTGATCGGCACAACAGACAGTATAGCCGAACAATTACTTAGGGAAAATAAAAAGCCCGGAGAAAATCAGGCTATAGTCATTGAAGAATTTGTTGCAAACACTGCCATGATTAAAATCCTTATTAAGGACAATAGATATCAAAGTAAAGACCTTCAGGAATTTCTGATGGAATTAAGCGGCAGAACCAAACTTGAAGAACCTTCAAAAATGAGTGAAATCCTAATGGAAATTAAAAACAGGATTTATTATGACCAGATAAATTTTGAAGAGTTATATGAAAAAACTCAAGACAACAACGGATTCAAATTAGCTCTTGACTGTATTAAAGAATATGAAAATACTCTTAAAAGCAGAAATATTATTGATTTTGCAATGCTTGAGAAAGCGTTTCTCGAAAAGCTAAAAAATAATGATTTGAATTTGTTTTTGGATGAAGTCAAAATTGTTTTAATCGATGAATACCAGGACACAAACCTGATTCAGGAAGATATTTACTTTACCATCGCCGAATCAGCACTCCAACATGACGGCAACATTACCGTTGTAGGGGATGATGACCAATCCCTTTATAGATTCCGGGGCGCCACAGTAGATTTATTTACAAATTATGAAAAGCGAATAAATGAAAGACTTGGAATTGATGTTGAAGAAATCAACTTAAGAACAAATTACAGGTCCACAGAAAATATTATCAACCACTGCAATCAATTTGCTGAACTTGATAGCGAATATCAGCACGCAAGAGTTGAAAATAAACCAAAGATAATATCCCCTGATTTTGATAAGGATAAAATGCCGATTTTGGGAATGTTTAGAAATAACCCTGAAATGTTATCCAGAGATT
>NZ_JBGVOG010000114.1:0-3423 GCF_045126245.1 Methanobrevibacter sp.
CGATATTTGGTCTGTCTGCTCTTTCGTCTAACAATAGGTCAATTACTGGTGAAGTACCAATATTACCACTTTTAATAATAGCAATTTTAACTACCATAATTAAGTCTCCTTTTTCGATATTAATAATTTTAATTCAAAAACTATTTAAATTTTATTATTTATTATTTTTAATCAATCACTTAATTATTTTAATTAACATTATTCATTATTTTAAATTATTAAATATTGTTTATTAATTCATTCGGGTATCTATATTTTTTTTTAATGAAATAAATGTAAAATTTGTTGATTTTGATGAAAAATATCTCAAAAAAAAATCAATGAAAAAGTTGACTGTGGTAAAAAAAAATTTCAAAAATAGGATGAGTGGTTCCGACGAGATTCGAACTCGTGATCCCCTCCTTGTAAGGGAGGTATCATACCACTAGACCACGGAACCAACAAATATTATTATGGTTTTATTATTATATAAGCATTTCGGTATTTCCATTTTTAATGGGTAAAGTTAATTAATTATTAATAATATAGATATTATTACAAATAAAAAATGAAGTGATAAAATGGCTTGGGACGATACAGCTAGTAAAATATGGATAGATGGAGACATGGTAGATTGGAAAGATGCAAACATTCATGTACTTTCTCATGTTGTCCATTATGGTACAAGTGTTTTTGAAGGAATTCGTGCATATAAAAACGAAAAGGGCGTAGCGGTATTCCGCCTAAAAGAACATGTACAACGTTTATTTGATTCAGCAAAAATTTATAAAATTGATATTCCTTATACTCAAGAAGAAATTGAAGAAGCGATTTTAGAAACCGTTCGTGTAAATGACTTGAATGGTTGTTACATACGCCCAATTGTATTTAGAGGATATGGTGAACTTGGTGTAAACCCATTAAACTGTCCTGTTAATGTAGTTATTGCTGCTTGGGAATGGGGATCATATTTAGGAGAAGAAGGAATGGCCAATGGTGTAGACATTGGTGTATCATCATGGAGAAAACCAGCTCCGGACACTTTCCCTGCTCTTGCTAAATGTGGTGCAAATTATATGAATTCCCAATTGGCTAAACTTGAGGCTATTGACAACGGATTTGATGAAGCTATTATGCTTGATTATGAAGGTCACGTATCCGAGGGCAGTGGAGAAAACATATTCCTTGTTGAAGGCGAAAAATTGTTCACTCCTGCAATGTCATCATCCAACCTTAAAGGTATTACAAGGGATTCCATCATGACTATTGCTCGTGATTTAGGCTATGAGGTTGTTGAAGAAATCATATCAAGAGAAAGGTTATACTCTGCTAATGAAGTGTTCTTCACTGGAACTGCTGCGGAAGTTACTCCAATTCGTTCCATTGACCACAGAACTATTGGTATCGGTAGAAGAGGACCAATCTCTGAAAAAATACAAACTGCCTTCTTTGATATTGTAGAAGCAAAAGTTGAAGATAAATACGGTTGGTTATCTTACATTTAAGCGGTGTAGTCTATGGATATTATCCAAGGAATTATTATTGGTATTGTTCAGGGTTTAACTGAATTTTTGCCGGTTAGTAGTTCAGCACATCTTGTGTTTATTCAAAATATTTTAGGAGTTGAAAGCTCACTTGCTTTTGACACCTTTCTACATTTAGGATCACTGCTTGCGGTTTTATGGTTCTTCCGTGGGGATATCATCAAAATGCTTAAGTCATGGTGGCTGAGCATTGGAGATTTGCTTCAGGGAAGATTCAGGCAAGGGTTCATTGATGATCCTTATAAAAGACTTGCATGGTATGTAATTTTGGCAACCATTCCTGTAGGTTTTGTTGGAGTGTTTTTTGAAGATTCAGTAGAAGCATTATTTGCCGGTGCCCTTTATGTTCCCGCATTCTTTTTATTCGTAACTGGTACTATATTGTACTTGTCTCAAAGAATGACTAGTGGTGAAGTTAATTTTAATAACATCGGTGCAAAAGAAGCATTGTTTATGGGTTTAGGTCAGGCATGTGCAATTTTACCTGGACTTTCACGTTCCGGTACAACAATAGCCGCAGGTCTTGTAATAGGGTTGGATAAGGAATTTGCAGCAAAATTCAGTTTCATATTATCCATTCCAGCTATTCTTGGCGCTTTTCTGGTGCAGTTGAAGGACATAGGCTCTGCAATGGATGCTAACTTTTTACCTATATTTCTAGGTTTCATCGCCGCTTTCATCGCAGGTTATGCAGCCATCAAATGGATGCTTGAGCTGATTCAAAAGAGAAGTTTGGATATATTCGCTTACTACTGTTGGATAGTAGGTATAGTCGTATTTATGGGTTCAATCGCCCATATATTTTAAAAATAAGAATATAGAGATTATTTAATCTCTATTTACATACTTTTTCTATTTTTTTTCTAAGTTTTTCAACGGAATTTCCTAAAACAAGTGCTGTATACATTGCCCCTCCGGCTCCGGCACCTTCCTTAACAAATCCTTTCAAGTAATTTTTCAGCCCTTCGTGTTCTGATTTTTCAAATTCGGGATCTACAACATTAACGGTAATGTTGCCATCGATTTGTTTTAAAATTCCGAACAGGTCTGCAGTCTCATCGCCTGCAACGAATACTGTAGTGGCGAGGTTAATTCTTGAAAAATCAAAATTAGGTTGCACGGATTTTATAATCGCACAAGCCGCAGCCATTTGGGTTCCACCTGCCAAAATGATTGGAATATCTGAACCTATAACAATTCCGGCTATTGCAGGAAGTGTAGGGTCTCCTACTGCAGCTATGGCTTGAATTGCATCAATATCATCTTTTTCCGGGTCGAGGCCTGCATTTTTTAATCCTTCATCTACAATTTTTGTTTTCATGTCATGAGGATTATGGGGCATGCTTCCACTAACTTTTTCATTGGCATCATAACCCAAAGCTCTCAATACTCCCAAAGCGGTTGTAGTTCCGGCAGCAATACTTTCGCCAATTATAAGCATTTCATGTCTTCTTGATAACTCAGAACCTAAATCCTTTGCATTTTCAAATATTTCTAATGGGTTTAAAACACCTTTTCCGGTTCTGATATCTCTTCCATATTCTTTTCCTAAATTGACATATTCTATATCAGGTTTAATTTTAGAACCGGCATCAACAATAACAAAGGGGATGTTTGCAAGTTGGAGTGCTGCTTTTGTAAGCCTTGCGGGAGTTGGTGCAGCGGCATCGCCTACGACGGTTTCTGCTGGAGCCTCACAACATCTTACTTCTCCTAAAACCATAAATTCCACATCTGAAGCAGGTGTATATTCAGTTAAATCCGCTGAAGGGCCTGCACCTGAAAGGCCAGGTATCAATGAGGTTTCAGTTGTACCGATTGTAAGTAAAAATACTGGGTCTTCACATCCCTGTAATTTTTTAGTTAATTCATCAGATCCATATGTTGTAACTCCATCAAT
>NZ_JBGVOG010000115.1:0-2519 GCF_045126245.1 Methanobrevibacter sp.
TTTCCTCTTTAATTTTAATTTGTTGTAATGATTCTTTTAAATTTTCTTTGTTGTCAAATTCATTGATTAATTCAACCAGGAATTTTTTATCCTGTGTCTTTAAATCTTGCGCTATCTTTGTCATGTATGGAATTGCTCTTACGATATTGTCCATAATGGATACATCAGACATTTTTGATGTTCTTGAAAGCGGATTTAAATCAATTGTGATGATGTTTTTACCGGATTTTTTCAAGATTTCAGCCCGGTCTCCATCTTCAAGGGGAACCAATACGGTATCCGCAGAATAGATTCCTGTTTTGCTTGCTGAAGCCCTGTTGTTTTTGATGTCATCTATATATTCAATATCATCATCCAGGGATCCAAGTATCTCTTTATATCCGTGGTCTTTGTATAATTTTGTTATTAGTCTTACTCTCTCATCAGTTCTATAGAATAGGTTGATTTCAATTTTTGCGTTAATGGCTTTTGCAAAATCAATTATCTCATCAATTGCAAGGGCTGTAGCGTTCCCATTGACAGAAATGACAGGATTATTGGACAAAAGCAATGCCGCAACGGCAACATACATTGCTCTTTTTGCAGGGTAAGTTGTTTTTTCACCGATAAGATAGTCAAAAGCTTCCCCTCTGCCATGAGCTATCATTCCTGAATCGGCAAGGTATCCTTTTTGTGCAGCTTTGACGATTTTATCTCTTAAGATTAAGGATTCGTAACGCGGGTGTGATTTAGGTATCATTTTGATATCTCCTTATTTTAAATCAATATTCATTTGAGCCAAGTATCCTAAAAATGTTGATATGAATAAAGTTATTATTATCATTGAAATGAGATGAATAGGATAACTTTCAACAATTGCATTTGAATGCTGAGGCAAAATAAAGAATATGTAATCCAGCATTATGTCGATTATAACTAGAACCATTCCGAAAAGAACTCCTTCAACAACTTCATTTTCTTCAATATTCCTAATATAGATTATTCCGAAGATTCCGGTTACAATAATAATGATTAAAGGTATAGCTATGTTGAAATTCGGAATAAAATTTATAAATATCGGGTAAAAAACTTCTGAAAGTATGTAAATTAAAACCCAAGTCAATAATCCAAAAACAATTGCTAATTTCATATTCATATTTTAAACCTTGACAAATTGCTAATATTATTTTGGTTTAAAAATATTAAATACTTTACTAAGGTGATTATGGTTTTAATTTTTTGTTGAATTTAAAATAAGTTTTTGGGATGGTTAGGTAAATAATTGAGTAATTATCTACCTAACAACTTGTTTTTACAAGCTTTTAGAGAAATGAATTTTAAAATTTGGCTGTTTAATCTATCTCTCAGGCTACATCGTAGCCAAGTTATTATATATTTCTTCAAGTATATAAACTTATTTATATTTTATTAAAATTCAAGTATACTTTACTAAAAAGGTATATATCCGTGAATTTACTAAAATAAACTTGAGATATGTATAACGAAAACCAAGAAAATTATTATGAAAGGATACTTGCAAACTCGATTTCCTCAATGAATCCTTCCGAAAAAGCAAAACAAAGGGCTAGAGAGAAATCACCACTGTATTTTGAGGATTTAAAAAGAAGATTGTTGTTAGATTTCGAAGGAAAAAGGTTAACCGATATTAAGAATTCCGAGATAATTTCCACAAATCTGGGAGATACGTTAAAAATAACCACAAAGGAAAAGATAAATTTTAAGATTGAAGATAATGACTTTAAAAACCAGATAAATCATAATTTGAAATTACTTCCCAAAATCGGTGTTAAAAAGGAGGAAAATCTAAAGAGCAAGGGATATTCCACTATAGATTCACTTAAAGAGCATGATGTCTACGGGGATATTGCATCTAAGTTTTTGGATGAACTTGATGATTTGTCTTTTTGTGAGATAATGGATCTTCTGGACAATAACAAATACTCAAAAAAATGCAGGGATAATCTGTTAAAATGCATAAGCATGACTGACTGTGAAAATTTCAAGTTTATGGACATTGAAACTAAAGGCCTTTCCAATGTTCCCGTTATATTAATCGGAGTTGCTGAAATAAAAGGTAAGGATATAGTTTGCTCACAGTATTTCTTAAGAGATTACCCAGAAGAGGATGCGGTATTGGACGCATATCTATCCCATCTGGATGAAGATTCTGTTCATGTTACCTTCAATGGAAAAAGTTTTGATGTACCATTTATTAAGAATCGGTGCACATATAATAGAATTAGTGCAAATCTGGATTTGCCCCACCTGGACTTGATGCATTTTGCAAAGAACCTGTGGAGGGATGAACTGCCAAACTGCAAACTGCAAACGATTGAAAGGGAATTTTTCGGCATCGAAAGAAAAGATGACGTTCCGGGACAATATATTCCAGAATATTATGACACGATGTATATGGATGGCTACACGCCCTATGAGATACTTTACGCCACCCGCAAGAAAATGTATCGTGAGTATCAAGAGCGTGAGGCAGCGAAGCAGCGAGCTAGGGAAGAATCTAT
>NZ_JBGVOG010000116.1:0-14135 GCF_045126245.1 Methanobrevibacter sp.
AATTATATTTATATATAATGTAAATTAAAAGATATTAATGTTTAATTGGTTTTATATTCAATTGTGAGTCATAACATTTTTTAGGTGAATAAAAGGCAAAACTTTCAAACTAAAATATGTGAAGATGGTTGACTGTTGAATATAAAATTTGATATTAAAATTATGAGTTGAGCATATGGCAAAAGAAGATAAAAAAGTTGCAAGGCAACGTTTTGATGAGATTATGGGTGTTGCAAAAAAGCACCACTTGGCAAAATTATTAAAAGAAAATAAAGATGATGAAGATTTTGAAATCTCAGATTTAAGATATGCAATGGAAGAATTGGGTCCTGCATTCATTAAATTAGGTCAATTGTTAGCTACAAGGCCGGATATGGTCGGTAATGAAATAGCTGATGACTTAAAGTTGCTTAGGGACAATACTCCTGTAACTCCTTTTGATGAAATAAGACAAGTCATTGAAGGCGAACTCGGACAGCCATTGGAAGAGGTATATTCTGAATTTAATGAAGAACCGCTCGGATCTGCATCAATCGGTCAAGTTTATAAGGCAACATTAAAGGAAAACGACATGGATGTCGCTGTTAAAGTTCAAAAACCGGGCATTTATGAAGTTATTAAACCTGATGTAGTTGTATTAAATAAAGTGGCCGGAACCGTCGACAAACATGTTTCAGGATCAAGGGTATATAACCTGCCTGCAATGGCAAAAGAATTCGAAAGGTCAATCTTCAAAGAATTGAACTACATGGAAGAAGTTAAAAATATTAGTAAAATAACAAAAAACTTTGAAGAAGTCGATTATATTAAAATTCCTGAAGTATATCCTCAATACTGTTCATCAAAGCTCATAACCATGGAACTCATTGACGGATATGAAGTGACTGATTTATACGACAATGAAATAGAAGGCATCAACAATGCAGAAATCGCACAATACGGATGCCAATCATACTTAAAACAGGTATTGATTGATGGATTTTTCCATGCAGACCCACACCCAGGAAACCTGTTCGTAACCCGAGACAACAGACTGTGTTACATCGATTTTGGAATGATGGGTGTTGTCAACGACACATTCCGCTCAAACTTCGCTCAATTAGTCTTGCTTCTCTTGGATGGTAATTCACATCATTTAATCAATCAGTTGCTTTACATGAAAATCATCACTCCAGAACAGAACACTGAAGAGTTCAGGGAAGATGTTGACGACCTATTGAACTCATACATCGGCGTTGATATGGATCAAATGGACGGAATATTCGATGATTTGATGAATGTGATGATTAACCACAATATTGTTCTTCCAAGAGAGTTTGTAATGATTGGAAGAGGATTAATACTCATTGAAGAAGCTGGAGACAAATTAGACCCACACTTCAATCTTACAGGAGAACTTGAAAAATTCGCTAAAGACATGATTAAAACAAAATTCGAACCAGGAAACCTTGTCGGCGGTGGATTTAACTATATCGTGGAAATCGAACATTTATTAAAAGACTTGCCTGACAGGCTCAACAGCACTCTTGATAAGGTTGAAAGAGGTGAGCTGGAATTAAATATGAACCATACTGGTTTGGATGATTTGAAAAATCAGTTATCCATATCCCTGATTGTAGCTGCATTGCTTGTGGGTTCATCTATCGCAATCCTGGCAGATAAAGGTCCAAAAGTTTGGGATATTTCTGCAATCGGATTTATAGGATTCGTATTAAGTGCGGTTATTGGAGTATATTTAATTTACAAATATCTCAGGGATTAAATATTCCATTTAGGATGATTAAAAAACATTTCCTGTTAATAGGAGGATACAATTAAATTTATTATTAATTATTAAAAAAACGGAGGAATTCATATGTTGGATAATAAAATAAAATATATTTTAGCTTTGTTTATTATTTTAATTTTATCTATGAATGCTTTCAGTGCATCAAATTTCACTGATGATTCCAGTGATGCTACACTACAAAGCAGTCCAGTAGATGAAGTTGCTGCTGATGAACAAACTGACGACAGTCAAGACAATGGAGATACTGATACTTCTGATAATACAAAAACTGAAGACACTAAACAAAAAACAACAGTTGGTGGAAATGGAACCGGGTTTGGTGGAAATGGTACTGGATTAGGCTTTGGAAATGGAACCGGATTTGGTGGAAATGGTTCTGGCTTTGATTTTGGAAATATGACCGGACGTGGTGGAAACAATACCACTGATTTCGATATATCACAACTTCTCGATATCTTAATGAAATTGATGGGAGGCAATGAAACCAATGCTACTAACGAAACTGTTGATCCTGAAGTAAGTGATGTGCCTGAAGTTGTAACAAGCACTTCTTATGCTCCTGTTTCACAGCCTGCCGAGAGTACTGCTCAGCATTTTGTCCAAAGACTTAGGGATAATGTAGTAGTAAGCACTGGTGATGCATTGAGACTTCAAGGCATTAACAACCTGTTTGATTCTGATTTTACAAATGGGCATTTATTAGTTTATGTTGATGGTAAATTGGTATTTAATGAAATTACTGCTGGTGATGTGTCCACTCCAATATTCTGGATTGGTGATGAGTACCTTGGTCAACATCAAATCACCGTAGAATTCACACCAAACGGAACTTCAAATACTAATAAATATACAGAGGATGTTTATATAGCATAATATCCTTTTTTTATTTTTTTTTGACTTTTTAGAACTAATATTTTTGTTTATTTTGAGTAGTTTTGTTTTTTGAGCTTTTTTATTAAACTTCAAGGAACTGTTGAGATTTAAAACAAAAAAGTGTTTGAAGGACTTGGATTTAGCGAATATCTCGATAGCCTCAAAACATTACATTAATGATTAAAGTGGACAGATGCTTTAAAAAAGACATAAATAATAATACAATCACTTAATATAAATTGGAAAATTATTTTAATTACAAAATAGATACTATTTGTACTTAATACTTATTAGAGGAGATAACATGAATAAGATGGAAATTGAATTGAATGATGAGCAACTTGAAAAAGTGAAACTGCTAGAATCCCATGATATTAGTGTGGGTGATGCAATAGATATGCTTTTTGAAGCTCGGGATAAAGCTTCATCAATTATAGATGACATAGATGAAAATTTAGCCAAAAATGCTGCTGATGCAGAAAATTCAGATGGAACTCAGGAACCTAAAACATATGACGAAGCGGTTCAAAATTACAAACACCATGTAAGTTGGGCTAAAGATTTCTTTAAAATCTAATTGCCCCTTTTCTTTTTTTTATACTCTTTATTTTTCTAATTTCGGCTAACTTATTTTTATTATGCTTCTCACTTTTGAAAATATTTAAATAATATGAAATATATAACAACTGTTATTGCAATATAACAATTGTGATAATCCAATAAGGGGAGGGTAATATATGTGTGAAATTTTTTGTTTTAATTCAAATACGCCAAAACAAATAAATAACTGTTTGGAATGCTTTTATAATCACTCTGAAGAACATCCACATGGATGGGGATTGGCCAATATACAATCCGATGAATTTGTTATAGATAAAGAACCAGTAAAAGCAACATGCAGCCAACATTTAAAAAATATATTATCCCATCCTGTTATTGGAAAAAATGTTTTTGCTCATATTAGGCTGGCCACTGTGGGTGAAATAATTTCTCCCAACTGCCATCCCTTCACAGAATTTGATGATAATAATCGATCTTGGTTGTTGATTCATAATGGAACCATATTCGATTATCCGAAACTCGATGAATACAAAGATAAGGAAAGTGGAGATACGGATTCAGAAAGAATACTTTTATACATCATAGATAAAGTTAACGAGTATGAAAAAAATAAAGGCTGTTTATCCACTATAAAGGAGCGATTTAATTTATTAAATGATATTGTCGTTGATTTATCTAAGAACAATAAGATTAATCTGATGATTTACGACGGGGACATGACTTATATTCATTCAAACATGAGGGATTCACTTTATTACTTGAAAAATGATGAAGGATTTTTAGTGGCTTCAACTCCACTGACGGATGATGAGGGTTGGAAACCTGTAGAATTAAACAAATTGTTCGCTTTAATTGATGGAAATATCATTTTTGAAAGTGAAGAGCATCAAAATGAGTTCATATTAACAGAAGAACATGAAAAAGCTATTGAAGATTTTTTAGAATCTATTAATCAGGTTGATAAGGATGTTTAGTGAAGAAATTGTGAGAAATAAATTATTTGATGAATTCATAAAGCCTACCGAACAAAAAAAGAATTTCATAGGTATTGAAATTGAAATTCCTATTATTAATCTGGATAAAACTGCAGTAGACTTCGATGTTGTTCACAAAGTAACTGATAAGTTTCGCAGGCAATACTCTGACTTTGAAGAAGAGGGTATTGATTATGATGGAAATATTTTTTCTCTTAAAAATAACAATAATGATGACATATTCTGCTATGATTGTTCATATAACAATATTGAATTTGCAATGGGTAGGGAAAAAGATTTATTTTCAATATATGACCGTTTTTGTGATTATTATGCTTTTACAAAAGAATGTTTTGAAGAGTTTAATCACACATTAACGGGGATGGGAATAAATCCATATAGGAAATATAATAAAAATCATCCGATTCCATCTGAAAGATATCTGATGCTGTATCATCATCTTAAATCTTTTAATAACTATAGGAACGTTCCGATGCATTTCCATGATTATCCGGAGTATGGAATGTTTTCATCTGCTTCACAGGTCCAATTGGATGTATATAAAGATGAATTAGTAAAAACAATCAATGTATTTTCAAAAATTGAACCTATAAAAGCGTTACTATTCTCCAATTCAGTTTTGGTAGATGAAAATAAACATGTAACATGTTTTAGGGATGCTTTATGGGAGTATTCGACTCATGGCATAAATCCTCATAATATTGGAATGTATGATGTTGATTTTAAAAGTCTTGATGATCTCGAAGCATATTTGGAGTCTTTAAATATCTATTGTGTAATGAGAGATGGGGCATATATTAACTTCCCTTCAATGAATCTTCTTGAATACTTTAAAAAGGATTATGTTTGTGGTGAAATATACGGCAATGGAAAGTACAGGGAAATCGAAATAAAGCCGCAAATTGATGATATAAAATATTTAAGGCCATTTAAATTCATTAATCTAACATTTAGGGGGACTGTTGAGTTTAGAAGCGTATGCACTCAACCGATTAGGGATTCCATGTCTGTTGCAGCATTTCATTTAGGTCTCAAAGAAAAGCTTGATGAACTTGAAGAACTGATTGGTAATGATAATGTCATATATCATAAGGGATATACTGCAGGAGAACTTAGAAAGCTCCTTATACAAGACGAACTTCCAGTCTTTATTGATGGAAATGATTTATGTAAACTGTCCAAGGACGTTGTGGATTTGGCAAACATAGGGCTTAAAGAAAGGGGAATCGGTGAAGAAATTTTCTTAAATCCATTGTATGAACGTATTAAACAACATAGCAATCCCGGAAAGAACATAATTACATCAATGCATAATGGAATGAAATTGGAAAAAATAATTAAGGATTATGGGGAATTATACTAACCATAATCTTCGGGAGGAGAAATGAACTTATTAAATGTATCAAAATTATCTGCAGATGAAATATTGGCTGGATCATTTGGAATAGAATGGGAGAGTTTAAGAGCAAAAGAGGATGGAAAATTATCATTGACTCCTCATCCTGAAGTATTTGGGGATAAGCTGGCGAATCCGGTTGTAACAACTGATTTTTCAGAAAGCCAAATAGAAATAATAACTCCAACATTTGATTCAATTGACAAGGCTTTTGACAATTTTGCGTTGCTGTCTGATATCGTGAATGCGTCACTGCCTGAAGATGAATATCTTTGGTTTCAGTCCATTCCATGTATTTTGCCGTATTGGGATCAAATTCCAATTGCAAAATATTCAGAAGACGGACAGTCATCTCAAAAATACCGTGAAGATTTAGCAAAAAAATATGGTGTCAAAAAGCAAATGATTTCGGGTGTGCACTTTAATTTCTCATTTTCAGATAATCTTTTAAACAGGTTATATGATATGGAAAGCTCTGATTTAACTTTTAAAGAGTTTAAAAACAATGTTTATTTAAAGATAGCTAGAAATTATCTGAGATATTGCTGGTTAATAATATATTTGACCGGATGTTCAATTGGTTCTCACAAAACATTTTCTAATGATTGCATTCATTTAATGGATGAAAAGGACGATTACGGAAGTTTCTACTCAACAAGAGGGCCTTCATTTAGAAATGCTTCATGTGGATATAAAAACCTAAAGGAGCTATATCCATCTTATGATTCTCTTCAGGAGTTTGTAAGCGACATAAATAAATTCATTGATGATGGCGATTTATCTGAAGCTAAAGAATTGTACACTCAGATTAGATTAAAGCCAAAAAATCCCAAAGAACTGTTGAATTCCCTTGAAAAATATGGAATTGAATATATTGAGATAAGGACATTGGATATTAATCCATTTTATAAATGCGGTCTTGTAAGACATGACATGAAATTCCTGCATTTGTTTTTGATATATATGTTCATTAAAGATGAGTCTGATTATAAGGATTGGCAAAAAGAAGCCAAATTTAATGAGGAAGCAACAGCCGAATCTGCCTATGTTGAATCAATGAGGTTGCTTAGGGATGGGGAGGAAGTAACTCTTAAAAGTTGGGCTTCCGATATCATTAATGAAATTCATGGGATGTGTGAAGTTTTGGGAATTGATGCGACAAGCACTTTAAGTTTAATGCTTAACCGTATAGCAAATCCTGATTTAACATATGGTAAAAGACTTTTAAAGTTGATTAAGGAAAATGGATACATCAATACCCATGTTGAATTGTCCAAAAACAATAAACAAACAAGTATGGACAGCATAAAAAATGCTAATCAAGATGATGTTGAAGAATTAAAAAAATATTCAAACATTGCATTGCTCGGCAAATAGATGTATTGGAGAGGGTTTAATGGATTTTATAAGACAAACTGATGTTATCCGATGGGAAGATGGAAACTACGAAACAATTAAGGAAAACAGTGTGGATGATGAATACACTTATCTGTTCATCGATTATCTGCCTCCACGTAAATTTTCAACATATCCTAAGGATTTGAAGGACTTTGCAGTCGGATATTGTCTGGGTGAAGGTTTGATTAAGGATTGTTCGGATATTAACTCCATTGAACTGGATGGAACCAATGTATTAGTTTCTACAAAGCTTAGCCATGATCCCGAAGAGGATTTGGAACAGGAAGGTATTGTTCAGGAGAGAAAGGGCAATTGTGAACATGCTTGTGTGTGCAGATTGCTTGAATATCAAGGCGTTAACTCAGATAATGCCGGTGGAATCAGGTCTGAATTAAAAACAATAGAGCCCAACACCTCAGATTTAAAAATTGATGCAACCCAAATTATTAAGGATATTCAGCATTTGACCGATGAAGCTAAAATATGGCAAAAGACAGCGGGAGTTCATGTTGCTCAATTGAAATATGAAGATAAGATTATCATTCGTGAAGACGTCAGCCGACATGTTGCTGTTGACAAAGTTATTGGGGCTGCCGCGAAAGAGGGTTATGATTTTAGCAAGTGTTATATTTCGTATAGTGGAAGAATGCCTGCAGACATGCTGATTAAGGTAATCAGAGTCGGTATTCCGATAATTATTTCAAATGCAGCACCTGCATCTTCAGGCATTGATGTGGCTAATTCAGGTAACATTACTGTGGTTGGATTTGTTCGGGATAACAGATTTACTGTTTATACATCACCTGAACGGGTTAATTTAGAAAAATAGATGATTTAAAGTTCATCTAATGAAAATGAACTTAAATCCAATAAATCAAATGTTAATATTTTTGGAGCAACGGTTACTTTGCCGACTCCAGTTATTATTTTATAAGCTTCAAAAGCTTCAAGACATCCAATCAAGTTTGGAGTAGGTCCGATAACCGGCGGGACTCCTGAGGTCACTCCTTTTAAAGCTTCAATTGTTTCTTCTGTCAAGTCTTTACCCAATGATGGAAGGTTAAACATCTCTTCGTATGTTTTTTCGCTGTTCGGCAGGAATACTGTAATTTGCCCTAATGTTCCATGTATCGCTCCATGGATATATGGAATTCCTTTTTCTTTTGCAGCTCTTGAAACAATTACTCTTGTTAAAACATTGTCGAGTGCATCGATAACGATATGGGAGTCGCCGATTACCTTGTCTATGTTTGTCTGATCAACATGTTCATTGAATGTAGTGACCTTAACATAAGGGTTTATTAATCTTACCTTTTCTTTGGCAACGGCACTTTTGTCAAGCCCCAAATCACTTATTGATGCTAAAGTTTGCCTGTTTAAGTTTGAAAGGTCAAACACATCTTTATCGACCAGAACAAGTTCTCCAATACCCATTCTTGCAAGCATTTCAATGGTTTCACCACCGATTCCTCCACAGCCGATTACTGTGATTTTGGCTTCTTTAAATCTTTCTTGTTCGCTTCTTGTTACTATACTCATTTGACGGGATGCAATTTCCCAATATCCATCACCTATGTATCTTGTTGGCATTTTTATCACCTATCTTTTTTCTCTTTAAAATGTTAATTATTGTTATATTTATATATTGGAAGTTTTAAAATATAACTATTGTGATATTTTCGGATATCCAAATTAAAAATTGAATATTTTATGAAGCATATAGATTATGCTAAATTATTTATTTTTATTTATGAAGAGGTGATTTTGAATGGTAGTAAAGGTTATAAAGGCAAAAGAAGATAAAGTTACAACAGCTGATTTAATTGCTGATTTGAAAAAAAACAGCAAAATTGACTATTCTGGAGCCATTTTAACTTTTGAGGGAATGGTGCGTGGAAAAGATGAAAACATGCATTTGGAAAAGTTAATTTTATCTACTCCAAATGTTGATAAAACATTAAAAGAAATTGAAAAGATAGTTGCAAATGCCAAAATCAAATATAATGTTCATGAAATTTCTGTTGTTCATTATGTTGGCGAGTTTTACACAGGAGACACATTATTTTTAGTTGCCGTTTTAGGCGCTCATAGAAATGAAACTCTTGAAGCATTAAAAGAAGTAATTGAAAGCGTTAAATTTGATGTTGAGTTTAAAAAGGAAGAGATTTCAAAAGAAGGAACTAAAACCATTTTGGCAGGCGGATAAAATATTAACTATGACTTTTAAGGAAAAATAATATGGAGAATCGTACTGGAATTTTTACAAATGGAATTATTTGGTTTGGAGTTGCCATTTCAGTTTCCGAAATTGAAGCGGGAATACAGATTGGAACCGCCTCATCTCTAAACTCATTGTGGGTTCCATTAATACTGGGACATTTGCTGGGCGGAATAATGCTCTTTTTAGTGGGTTATATAGGTGCCAGCGTTAGAAAAAATGCAATGGAGACAACTGAATCAACTTTTGGCAGATATGGATCTAAGTTTTTTGCCTCATTGAATGTTTTGCAGCTGGTTGCATGGATAGCTGTATTGAACGCTCAGGGTGCATCGGCTTTATCAGGATTGGATCCTCAAATTTCATTCCCGTTAATTTGCATGCTATTTGCAATATTTATAGCCCTTTGGGTTTATGTGGGCCTTCAACGTTCATCGAAAGTTACGGCAATCGTGATGATGGTTCTTACAATGCTTCTTGCAATATTGACTGTCAGATTATATGGATTTGATGCTTCTGGAATGAACTTTGTTAATGGTGCGCAGGGTGTTTTAGCTAATTCTAAAGCTCTTGACTTCTGGAATATTTTTGAAATTTCAATCGCCATGCCAATCTCATGGCTGCCCGTTATTTCAGACTACACAAAGGATGTGGAAAAACCGATTAATGCCACTGCGGTTTCTGCTGTAGCATACACTATAGCAAGTCTTTGGATGTATTTTATTGGAATAGAAATTGCAGGTATGGGTCTCAATAATGTTGCACAGGCAATTCTTCTTGCAAATCTTGGAATTCCTGGAGTAATAATTATGGTTCTTTCAACTGTTACAACTAACTTTCTTGCAGCCAATTCTGCAGGAGAATCCGCTAAAGCTATTTTCCATAAGTTCAATCCAAAAATCGTAGGAGCAATTGTAAGTTTTATAAGTGCGGTTATTGCAATATTAGGTATTATGGGTCATTATATTAGCTTTCTTTATCTTATTGCATCAGTATTTGCTCCAATGGCTGCGGTCTTATCGGTTTCATTCTATTTGAATATGGATAATGATGGTCTTTCAAAATGGAATATATTTGCATGGTTTGCGGGTTTTATCATATATCAACTGGCAACATTTCAAGATTCGATTGTTTTAGGCCCAACGCTTCTTGCAATAATAGTATCAGCATCAATTGCATATATGGGGAAATTTTTTTAAAAAAAGAGTTTAACATTCTTTAACAGAAAATAAAAAAATAATGAAGTGAATACACTTCATAATATTAATTTTTTAAATTTGTAAATGGCATAGCTACACTGCTTTATCTCCCTCTTCGCCAGTTCTTATTCTAATCACGTTATCGATTGGATAAATGAATATTTTTCCATCTCCAATATTTCCAGTGTATGCTCCTTTTTTAATTGCTTCTACAATAGTGTCTACACCTTCATCCTTGACAACAATTTCAATACGTGTTTTTGGAATCAAATCAATACAGTAACTGGATCCTCTGTAAGTTTCCCTAATTCCTCTTTGGCTTCCTCGCCCTTTTACTTCAGTGACGTTCATACCTTCACAGCCCACATCTAAAAGGGCCTTTTTGACGTCCTGATATTTTTCTTGTCTAATGATAGCAACTATACTTTTCATTTTTACACCTAGTTAAGATTATATGCTGATTCTTTATGAAGATTTGCATCAAGACCTCCGATTTCTTCATGGTCTTCTACTCTTATTCCACCTAATGCCTTATCTAGAACTTTAGCAAGTATAAAGCTTATTATAAATGAGTATCCTAGAGTGGCGACAATACTTATTATTTGAATGACCACCTGGTTAGGATTTCCTGCAATTAATCCTGCAACTCCGCCTACGGAAGGTACCGCAAAGATTCCTGTTGCTAGTGCTCCCCAAACACCGGACATTCCATGAATTCCCCATACATCCAAAGCATCATCGTATCCGAGTTTTGCTTTTAGGTAGTATATTGCAAAGTATGATACAAATGGAGCCACTCCACCAATAATTATTGCTGCGGGAACATTGACAAATCCTGCTGCAGGGGTAATTGCTACAAGACCTGCAACTCCTCCGGAAATTGCTCCCAGCACTGTTGGTTTTCCAACAATGAATGTATCTAATGAAGTCCATACGATTAAACCAGTAGCTGCTGCAACATTAGATACTATGATGGCATTTGCCGCAAGTCCGTCAGCTGCAAGGCCTGATCCTCCATTGAATCCCATCCATCCGAACCAGAGTAATGCCGCACCTAGAACAGCATATCCTAAGTTGTGCGGAATAAGGGATGTGTCTTTTCTTTTACCTAATACTAATGCAACGGCAAGTGCAGCTACTCCGGAGTTCATGTGAACTACAGCACCTCCTGCAAAATCAAGTGCTCCTAATTGCATTAGCCATCCTCCTCCCCATACCCAATGGGCTACAGGGACATAGACTATACAAGCCCATAAAATTGTAAATATTATCCATGCTTTTGTTTTCATCCTTCCAACTAATGCTCCTGAAATAAGGGCAACAGTCAGGCCTGCAAATGCGCATTGGAACATCACAAATAATAATGTTGGAATTGTTCCGGTTAAATCATCTAATGCAATTCCTTGCAAGAAGAAATTTGTTGGTGATCCGATAAGACCTGAAACGTCATTACCAAATGCAAATTGATAACCGAATGTCACCCAAATTACACTTACAATTGAAAATGCAATGAAAGTTAAAAAAATTGTGTTTAAAACATTTTTACGTTTACTTAATCCTCCATAAAAAAATGCAACAGCGGGAATGCTCATTAAAAGTACGAGTAAACTGCAAATGAGTACCCATGCTGTGTCTCCTGCACTAAATATTATATCCATTTTATCTTCTCTATAATAATTTATTTTTTAAAATTTAGTAATTATATCGGAAGTAATATGCCGGAAGCATTGTTCCGATATACAATAATGGTATTTTATACTATTTAAAGATATGCATTTCAAAAAAATTGAGATTTCAATTTGATTATTTTAAAGTTAAATGAGCTAGAAAAGTATTGTGAATCTGAATAAACATGTGAAATAGTATAAAATATGCCGATATTGAACAAAAGCCATCATTATGACTCTGTATTATAGGATATCCGGAAAATCATGAAAATAAAAAATAAATTTTTAGTTTGCATTTTTTCTATTTTCAAAACATTTATATATTAATGCCAACATAACTATTAGTCGGAAGGAAGTTTCCTTCCGACAATGTATTTAATTAAATTCATTTAGTCAAAAGTGTTTTCCACTTTTATTATATAAACTAATGGCGTATGTAGTCAAAAAATGATGTGAAAAAATGTCAGCAAAAGATAACAAATTAGACCAAGTAATTAAGACAATCGAAGCAAATGATATAAAATTTTTGAAGTTACAGCTATCCGACATTCATGGATTACCTAAAAGTATGGCTGTGCCTCTTAAAAAAGCAAGTGATGTCGAAGATATTGTAAATGACGGATTGCTGTTTGACGGTTCATCAATAGCAGGTTTAGCTTCAATTAATGACAGTGATTTACTTGCAAAACCGGATATTGGAACCTTCTCAACAATTCCATGGAGACCGGAGGTACAGGGTACCGCCAGATTCATATGTGATATTTTCACTACTGATGGAAAACCATATGACGGGGATCCAAGAGGTGTTCTTAAAAAATCATTGCAATTAGCAGAAAAAAGAGGATATCAATTTAATATGGGTCCTGAACCTGAATTCTTCATTATAAGGAAGGATGAAAATGGAAAATATGTTCCTGCAGATGAAGCGGAATACTTTGATGTTGAACCATTGGATCAGGGTACTGACATCAGAAGAGAGATTGTACTGGGTTTAGAAAAGTTGGATTTCGATGTTGAAGTAAGTCACCATGAAGTGGCAGCTGGACAGCACGAAGTCGATTTCAAGTATGCTGATGCTTTAAAAACAGCTGACGCAGTCATAACATTTAAAGAGGCTGTTAAAGCAGTTGTCAATAACTTAGGTTTCAAAGCAACATTTATGCCAAAACCATTCCTTGGAATTAATGGTAGTGGAATGCACTGTAATCAGAGTCTATTCAAAGATGGGGAAAATATCTTCTATGACCCAAATACTGAAAATCAAATATCACAGGAAGCATTATACTTCATTGGAGGTTTGTTAAAACATGCTCCTGCACTATCAGCAATTTTATCTCCAACAGTTAACTCTTATAAACGTTTGGTGCCTGGTTACGAAGCACCATGTTACATAGCATATGGTTTTAAAAACAGGTCAACATTATTAAGGATTCCTGCATCCCGTGGATTAGGCACAAGGATTGAATGCAGATCCGCCGACCCATCATGTAATCCTTACCTTGCATTTGCAGTATTGCTTGAAGCAGGTCTGGACGGTATGGATAATAAAATTGACCCTGGTGAACCAACTGAAGAAAACCTGTTTGCATTTTCTGAAGATGAAATTGCCCAAAAAGGAATTAATAATTTACCAACAAGTTTATGGGAGGCATACCATTCATTAGAAGAGGATGAAGTAGTCATAAACGCTCTTGGGCAAAAAGTATTCAATCAGTTCTATACTATTAAAAGGGCTGAATGGGATGCTTATAGAATACAGGTATTCGATTATGAAAGGGATGAGTACTTGAACGTATAATTATTCATTTATCTGAATTGGTGGGAATATTGAAGATTTCTCCACCAATCAAAAAATTTTTCTGGAGGTTGAAAATAAGAGGAATCATTAAAAGTCGGGAATATTTTGTAAACGGTTTGAAATTTTAGAATTATTAATTTTAAGGCATATTGTAATTTTAGAATCAAGATTTTGTGATTATTATTTTTAAAAGGCATAATGTAATTTTTGAATATTTTTTATATAAGGCATATGTAGATTG
>NZ_JBGVOG010000117.1:0-8785 GCF_045126245.1 Methanobrevibacter sp.
TTCTGACAACAGATATGTATTAATTCTTGGAATAATTGCATTTTTTATATTTATTTTAATTGTGCCGGGATATCTATTGTCTATTGTTAACATAGGATTGAATGAATCATCCATGTTTCCTTCCATAAATTTTGGAAAGAACATATATGACACTATCAGATTGTTTCTTTTAAGAGCAGTATATATGATTGTACCTGTGGCGGTGTTTTTCATTGTTTGGTCAACAATGGGAGCATCAAGCGTTGACATGCTGGCCGAATTGAGGGTTCATAGTTTTCTACTGACTATAGTTTTAGGTTTCCTTGCAGTTCTGATTTCTTATATAATATTTGAAGTTTTGTTATTTTTTGCAAAGGCCAGATTGGCTTATTTTAACAGTTTATCAGAGGCTTTAAAAATTCATAAAGTGATTGGTGACATTAAAAGCATTGGTGTTGTCAATATAATTAAATGGTTGGTATTCATGGCAATACTGATGGTTGTTGTTTCATATGTCTCATCATTGGTGATGCTGATTCCGTATGTTGGATTCATAATTTATTTGGGCATTGTCATTCCGATATTGGAAAGTATAGGCAATTATTCCTTGGGACTGCTATATTCCAACATTGCCGAGAAGGAAAATCCTTTTGATGAATTTCAAAAAGAGCTGGATTATATCAAATACCGAGAACTCAATTGAAAATGGATAAATTAAGGATTACACCTTTTACAAGGCACATATCCTTGATTTATAGCTTCATCCCTGCTTGAGAAGAATACCTTATTTTTTTCAGCCATCTTGCCGACACTGTCACAGTTGGATACATGGAATTTTCCTGAATTTGAGTTTCCGATATAGTTTCCGGATCCTGAAGAGCTTGAAGTGTCCGATGATGAGCCTGAAGATGAAGTGTGTGTGTTGGCTACAGGTGTGTTGCCGTTTGCCCAGTCATATGGATAAAATTCGCTTGGGGGCATATACATGATTTCCGCAAGGCCTTCTTTTAAAAGCATTTCATTCAGATTTTTACCGTCAACAATTACTACGGCAAGTGTTCTTCCATATTTGTCATGGTTTTTCGAATCGTCGATATCGAGACCGACTTCCTTATTCAAACATAACTTTTGAACGAAGTTTTTAGATGCAATATATCCTTCAACACCTCTTTCTGGGGTGTTGACGCCAACAAGACGCACTTTTTCGCCGTTATCTAAATAAATTGTGTCTCCATCAACGACCTGAGTGCATACCGCACGCTCCTCAACATGACAATTTGTATTTTGGTATTGATTCAATATATCTGAAGCGGACATGTCTGAATATTTGGAGCTTGGGACATTGTGGGAAAAGCCAGTTCCGGTGTAAGCACTGGCTATGGAAATCGCTCCAATAGCAATAATTAAAATAATCATTAAAGAAAAAATATGTTTTTTTGTAATGGTCATTATTTTCCCTCCATAATAATATTGTTAGAATTATGTGTTAATATATTTTTTGAATGCAATAATCTCTACTAAAAACAGGGAGAGTTTATAAGATGTGGACAATAAATCTATAAATATGATAAAAAGGGTCACTTTGTTTGTAGTTGGATTGTTCATAATGTCATTAGGTGTAGGGTTTTCAATTGTTTCAACACTTGGAACCACTCCGGTTACTTCAGTGGCTTATTCCCTTGCATTAATAACAAATATCGATATTGGAATAACCACATTTCTATCTAATTTTGCTTTGCTCTTATTGCAGGTAGTGATTTTGCGCTCAAGATTTGAGAAAAAAAGGCTGCTACAATTGATTAATTGTGTACTGTTCGGATATTTCATGAATGTAGCTGTATATGTAGTATCATTTGTGCCTTTTGATGGATCTATTTTAATGAAGGTTATATTTTTGCTACTCAGTGCATTCTGCATTGCTTTGGGAGTATTTATGTATGTGCCGGCACATATTGCACCGCTTCCAGGTGAAGGATGCGTACAAGCAATTGCAATGGTTAAAAAATGGAGATTTTCTACAATTAAAATAGGCTTTGATGTATCGATGTTGTTTTTATCCCTTATATTGTGCGGATTGTTTTATACAGACATGTTCGCTTCAATCAACATTGGGACATTTGTTATAGCGATTCTGATTGGTTTCACTATACGCCAAATCAGCAACGTATATACACGGATTACCGGCAAAGAGCCTAATTTGGTCAATAATCCATAACTTTTTCTTTTTTTTAAAAGCTCCCTTGAAAGTCAAATAAATAATTTTAATATATAATAATGTAATAAATATATAATATTAAAAATTCTTATTGGGAGATTGTATGTTAATTAAAATTAATGGAGAAGAAATAGATGTAGCAGAAGCTTCAACAATTCAGGATGTAATTGATGAAACAAATGCTCCATATACTCCTGGTAGTATTGTTTGCCTGATTAAAGGCAAAAAAGAACTTGAGCAGAATATAAGCAAGTATAAAATTAAAACAAACAAGGGTTCCATAATTATCCAATTGGAGGAATCCGAGGACGCAAAGCCTTTAGTTGACGTTTGGAAAAATCAATATGAAGAGTTCAATGACTTGAATATTCGATGGTCCACTCCGACAGAAGTTTCAATTGGCCCTATCGTCACTGATTTGGAACCTACTTCTGATGAATTCAAATATTATGAAGGGGATGTTGTTTTAAGTTTATCTAGTTTCAGCAATGAGTCTACTCATTTAATAATGCTTAAAGAAAATACAACAAATGTCTATAGTGTGCCTCCTTATAATAAGGGTATATTTGCCCATGTTATCGGTGGTAAAAAAACTTTGGATGCTCTGACTGATGATGATGTTGTAAAAAGCATAGAGCCAATCATAGAAAGAAGTACAACAACAGACAGTGCTTCTGCGGATTTGAACACTGTGCTTGAAGAGGGAAATGAGTTGTATACTTATATTTCCTTTGAAATAGATGAATCTTCACCAATTTGTGTCGAACATTTGTTTTCCATTATTAAAGACGGTAGAATCAAAGTATCTTATGACAGTGAATCTTTCATAGGTTTTTATGATTTGGCAGGATTGGACAAACCTAAAGAAGACACTACTCAAAGGACTAGGGGGACTATTACTGTTAGAAATGCCGGAGTTGGTGTTGGAAAACTTTTCATTTATCGTGAAAATAGGGTTTTAACTCCGAATCATACTACTGTGGGTAAAATTGTAACTGGAATGGAAATTATTGATATTGCAAAAGAAAATGATTTTATTACAGTAAAATCCGAGCAGCAAAGACTGATGTTATTGAATAAGACTCAAAAAGAAGCTACAGAATTATTGTCTGCAGCAGGTGTTGAACACATGATTGATGGATTAATTGATGATGATGCAATAATTGTCGAACAGGTTCCTAAACATACAATAGATATCCTAAGAGAAGGTCAGGTAGTAACTAAAGCGATTAATCCTAATGATTTATGTAAAATCAAATTTGTTGATAATGCTCCTAGGTCTGTCAGATACTTTAAATTGTTATCCGGACTTTTAGAAAATCCTGTGGGTCAAATTAAAGTTCATTTCGCAGTGCCTGGAATGCATATTGTTATTTTTGAGGGAGATAAGAAGGCTGCAAAAGGTTTAATTCCAGAAAACAATCCTGTAGATAAGGTTATTAGGGGCCAAATAGGTATTACTAACATGGCTTCAAAGAGTGCAGGATTAATCGGTATTCGTTTTGAAGATAATGTTGAATTTGGACCAACTGCAGAGAGCTTTGATGCAACCAATATTATTGGTGATATTGTTTCTGATTATGATAGTCTTGAAAAGTTAAAAGAAGGAGTTGTAGTTTATGTCACAGAATCTAACCATGAGTCCTGATTTGGGAAAAGAAGATTGGGATCCTGATGTAATCACACGTATGATATTTATTGGGCCTGGAGCTCATGTAAGTGAACAGGAAATTGTAAGCGAATTCCACATGCTTGGTTTGCCCCTTACAATTAAGAATACCTGTTATGGGTCCATGATAAGCGGTAAAAGTGAAGATGTTTATAAAGCTATTGAGGAAATAAGGAAACTTGATCCAGCACACATTTTCACCAAAGAAAGGGGATTTGCTCCAGGAGATCCTAGAAGATGCAGGGGTCACAGATTTGGTCCAAGGGAAGGTTTCCACCAAATGGAAAAAGAGTATAGAATACTTGGTTTTGTTTCTGAAGCTTTAGAAAATCCTAAAGATGTTACAGTTGAAGAGAAAAAACCAATTAAAGTTGATGAATTTAAAAAAATTATGGATGAATGTTTAGAAAATAAGGAATAGGTGAAAATATGGTTAAAATAGCTATTTATCCTCCAAACTCATTAATTTTGGCAGATTTACTTGAAAGAAAAGGTCATACTCCTTTAGTTCTTCAGAAACAAATTAGACAAAAAATCAAAGATCCGGAGATTGATTCTCCGCCTATGAACATCACTGAAGAGGACCCGATTAAAGGGCTTAAATATGCAGCTATCGAAGTGCCTTCAGGTGTTCGCGGAAGGATGGCAATTATCGGACCTCTTATAGATGAAGCAGAAGCGGCTATTGTAGTTGATGGCGCTCCATATGGTTTTGGTTGTATAGGTTGTGCAAGAACTAATGAATTATCCATATTCTTACTTAGAAATAAGAATATTCCAGTTTTAGAGCTCAAGTATCCAAATGACCAGGATGAAACATATGTTATGGTAAATCAAATAAACGAATTTGTAGATTCACTTGAAGAAACTGTTGGGGAGGAATAATAATATGGTTAAAATTGCTTTGGTTTCATGTGGAACAGAATATAGTGGAATTCAAAAAGAAATAGAAAAGGCAGCAAATAAATTTGGTGCAGAAATTGTTCTTCCTGAAATCGATTTGGATTACATTGATGAATCTTATGAAAAATTTGGATTTTCAGCTCAAAGTTCAAGTTTAAAATTAATGATTGCAAGAGCTATGGCTATTGTTGAAGGCAGGTCTAAACCGGATGCAGTATTTATTGCAACTTGTTTTAGATGTGCTGAAGCAGCATTGGTTAGAAATGAAGTAAGGAGATTTATTCAAAATAATACCCGTATTCCAGTAGTTACCTATTCATTCACTGAAAGAACAAAAGCAGATGAATTGTTCATTCGTATGGAAGCATTGGCCACCACTGTAACTCGTAGAAGCATTCTTGCTCGTGAAAAACAGGAAGGTCTTACCCTTGGTTTAGACTCAGGTTCAACCACTACAAAAGCGGTGCTTATGGAAAACAACCAGGTTATTGGAACCGGTTGGACAGCTACCAAAGACATCATCGAGTCTGCAAAGACTGCAGCTGCAGAAGCATTTGGCAATACTGACTATGGATGGGATGATGTTGACGGTATTGGAACTACAGGCTACGGTAGGTTTACAATGGGTCAGGAATTTGGCGCTGAACTTATCCAGGAAGAGTTGTCCGTTAATGCAAAAGGTGCAGTATACTTGGCCGATTGTCAAAAAGGTGAAGCTACAGTGCTGGATATTGGTGGTATGGACAACAAGGTAATCACAGTTAACAACGGTATTCCTGATAACTTTACTATGGGCGGTATCTGTGCAGGTGCATCCGGAAGATTTTTAGATATGACTTCCCGCAGGTTGGATGTGGATATTACTGAATTGGGTCCATTGGCTGTTCAAGGTGATTGGAGAAAGGCAATGTTGAACTCATATTGTATCGTATTCGGTATTCAGGACCTTGTTACAACTTTGGCGGCAGGAGGTTCCAAAGCAGATGTGGCGGCAGCGGCATGTCACTCAGTATCCGAACAGGTTTATGAACAGCAACTTCAGGAAATTGATATTCGTGAACCATTGATTCAAGTAGGTGGAACAAGTTTGATTTCAGGTCTTGTTGAAGCAGTTAGTGAGACTTTAGGTGGAATTGAAGTTATCGTACCTGAATATTCTCAACACATTGGTGCCGTTGGAGCGGCTCTTTTAGTATCCGGAATGGGACACAGACATGATGATAAATAAAGGGTTGATTTAATGTTAGTTGAATGCTATGACGAAAGAGGTGCAGAGGTCTATGAAATCATCATCAAACAAATTTTCCAGGATTTGGTTCTTGGATCATCTGTAGATGATTTGAAAGCTTATGTCAATCCAGATGACCCTGTATTTGTACTGGCAATTAAAATGAAAAACACTTCCAATGCTATTTTATTTAATGATGTCGCCAATTTCACTTATGATAAGGTAAATGATGTTACTTCAATTTTCATAGAAAATGAGAATTATCTTCCAAATATTTTAAAGAGGCTATGGAGGTCTTTTTCAAGGGATGAAATCTATCAGCCAAACCGATACCAATTAGAAATATCAGGGGACCATATGGATTTGGAAACATTGGTTGTAGATGATCCTCATTCCAATTTACAAAGACGTATTTATGATGCAGTCTTTAGAATATTACCGGAAGGCTTTAAAATCATTAAAGATTTGTCCACTGATAATATAGTATGTGTTGTGGCTACTGATGAGTTAATTAAGGATGCATGGATTGAAAAGGCTCATGAGTTCATTGATGAATTGAACAATGATATTTAGAAAAGTTTATATATTAGTTCGTATCAATACAAATTAACAGGTGTTATATTGAGGGGGAAGTGATATTATGGCTGAACACAAAGGATCAAGATTTGCACACATAACTAAAGCACATCCATGCTTCAATGAAAAGATGCATGATAAAGTAGGTAGGGCACATGTGCCTGTAGCACCAAAATGCAATATCTTTTGTAACTTCTGTACAAGGGATATTAATGATGAAGAAAATAGGCCTGGGGTGGCAAGCTGTGTAATGGATGCCGATGCTGCGGTTAAACACATTAATGATGTTACTGCAGATGGTCCTATTGCTGTTGTAGGTGTGGCTGGACCTGGAGATTCTCTTGCAAATGAGGAAACATTTGAATTCTTTGAAAAATTGGCAACTGAACAGCCTGATTTGATTAAATGTATGAGTACTAATGGACTTTTACTTCCAAAATATGCCGATAAGCTTGCAGAGCTTGGAGTAAACTCCGTTACTGTAACAATCAATGCAATCGATCCGGATATTGCTGTAGACATTTATTCATTCATCAAATACGAAGGAAAAATCTACAAAGGTTATGATGCAGTTGAAATATTAATCAAAAACCAATTGGACGGTGTTGAAAAGGCAGCAGCTAATGGGATGGTTGTTAAGGTTAATTCCGTTTTAATTCCTGGATTGAATGATGAGCATATTGTTGAAATAGCTCGTGAAGTTGAAAAACGCGGTGCATCAATGATGAATATTTTGCCGTTAATTCCACTGGCTAAAATGAAGCATTATTCACGTCCTGACTGTTCAATGATGGAAAGTGTAAGAGAGCAAGTTGAAGAAATCATTCCGGTATTTAGGGCATGCACTCAATGCAGGGCGGATGCTTATGGAATACCTGGTAAAAAAAGCGAAGACCACCATTTAGGAATGACTCCACAAAGTCATTACTAAATTTTTTTCTCTTTTCTTTGCTGAAAATTTAATTTTTTTAAAAAAACATAATTTTAATTGAGAGTTATGCCATATAGAATCCTAAAAAGTGTAATTGACTATTGCATTTATAATAAAAAATTTTTTGCATTAATTGTGGTCCTGTTATTTTTTTCGGCTTTGTTTCAAAGTTTTGTTGCATATTCTGAAAGTTTTTTAGTTTGGATTTTACTTCAGACATTGGTTTTTGTCGTCGTATCGGGTTATGGGATGTTAATTACTCGAAGCAGGATAAGACATGGTGTAAGATTACCTAAAATTGAGATTAAAAAGATTATTGTATTGGGAATTAAATCATCCGTTGTTATGGGTATTTATTTTGCTGTGCAATCTTTAATTTTGGGTTTTGTTAGTGCTTTTTTGAATTTTCCAGCGTTTGATTTAGAAGATATGTTGTTGGAGTTTCCAGAAACTTTGCATATGTTATATTCCCATAATCCTGTGGAAACAATAATTTTTGTTGTTGCGGGCATTATTATATTTTACATAACTACATTTTTCATGGAAATTGCTTTAGCCAAATTGGCGGATACAAATAGTTTTTTATCTGCTTTTGATTTAAAATCAATTAAAAGGAGTATTGATGTTGTAGGGTGGAGAAATTATGCAAAAGAATATACTATGATTATTTTTGTTATAGTGGCTCTTTCATATGTAGCTTCTCAGGATTTTCCTTTTGTATTCTTAGATTTAATTGTTAGCATGATTTTATCATTCATTATATTTGTAACTCAATACTTTGGTATTGGGAAAATTTATTGTGAAATAAAGGAATTGGAATCTAAGATGTCTTAGGTTTATCGATTGATTATTTCAATTTTTTAGATAATTTGTATTAGTAAATAAATTCTTAATTTTTATTTATTTGAAATTTTAAGCCGTAAGTGTGCACTTACATTCAAAAAACTTTATATATTGGCTTTAACTGATAAATTAGTATGCGTAATACTTAAAGCACAAAAAAAGTTGTAGGAGAATCTAAAATGAAAATGCATAAGATTTGTCCAAGATGTGGATCTAGAAATGTTGATTGGATTATCCCTCAAAATTGGTCACAATGTGTCTGCAGGGATTGTGATTATACAGGACCAATCATCGAAGGAAACGACGAACTGGCTGAAGAAATTCATGAAGCTTATATGGAATCTTTAAAAGATAATGACGAATGAACTAATTAGGGTTGCGTAAAATGTTAGGCATAAATAATAAAAATCAATATGATGAAAATATTAAAAATCCTCCTAG
>NZ_JBGVOG010000118.1:0-2239 GCF_045126245.1 Methanobrevibacter sp.
CTTAGCGTTACTTCTTCAACTACTTTCGTAGTTCCCATATATTTAAAAACATTTATTATTTAATGAACAGCACGAATTTTATGTTATTAATATTGATAAGTCAAATTATTTTCATATTTTGAAAATAATTTCTGATTCAAATATGATAATGTCTTAAGTAAACCAAGTTGATTATGTCTCAACGAGTTGAGACATAATCAATTCACATGTTATACTATATCCTCAGATTTAAGGAGGTTATAGATTATTATGAGAAAGGTCGAATTAAGAATGAATGAAGAAATCAAATATAAAACTATTAAAAAATTAATTGAAACAAATGGTAATAAAAAGAAGGCTGCTGTTAAACTTAATTGTTCTATCAGAACTATTGACAGGCTAATTGTTCTTTACAGAACTAAAGGCAAAGAAGGTTTTGTTCATGGCAATAGAGGCAAAGCTCCTTCTACTGCTATCCCTTTGGATATTAAAAATAAAATTATCTCATATTATATCAATGAATATTCTGATACTAATTTTACTCACTTCTGTGAAATCGTTGAAGAAGATTTTGATGTTAAAATTTCTGATACAACTCTAAATAAATGGTTATGGGAAGAAGACATTATCTCACCTAAAGCCAGAAGAAAAACAAAAAAGAAACTGAAATCCAAACTTAATAAGCGCTTAAATAATACAAAATCTGAAAAAAATAAAAACAATATCAAGGAATCTCTAGAAATACTCGATTCCAAAGATGCTCATCCTAGAAGACCCAGATCTAAATATGCAGGTGAAATGATTCAGATGGATGCTTCATCCTTTGAATGGATTCCTGGAGCTATATGGCATCTTCACCTGGCTGTTGACGATGCAACTGGTGAAGTTGTAGGTGCTTATTTTGATTTACAGGAAACTTTAAATGGATATTACAACGTTTTTTATCAGATTTTAAACAATTACGGTATTCCTGCTATGTTTTATACTGACAAAAGAACTGTTTTCGAATACATAAAAAAAGAACGTGCTTTTGATGATGAAGATACATTCACACAGTTCTCTTATGCCTGTCATACTCTTGGTGTTGAAATAAAAACAACGAGCGTCGCCCAAGCTAAAGGTCGTATTGAAAGACTTAACCAGACTTTTCAATCAAGATTGCCTGTTGAACTCAGACGCGCTCAGATTACAACTATAGAGCAGGCAAATGAATTTCTAAAATCCTACCTAAAGAAATTCAATGATAAGTTCGCTCTACGACTTAATAGTACCAAATCAGTATTTGAAATGCAACCGGCAGATGATGTAATCAATAGAACTCTGGCAGTATTTTCAGAAAGAAAAGTTGATTCAGGGCATTGTATCAAATTCAGGAATAGCTATTATAAGCTAATTACGGAAAATGGAATTCAAGCATGCATAAAACCTAAATCAACTGCAATTGTTATTGAAGCTTTCGATGGCAATCTATATGCAAATGTACTGGACAATATATTCATAATGGAAAAAGTTGAAGATCATAAAAAAGTATCCAGAAATTTTGATGAAGAGCCTAAAAAAGAGAAAAAGAAAAAGAAGTATATTCCTCCATTAGATCATCCATGGCGTCAAAATAATATACTTCATTTTAAAAACTACATGAAGCACCTAAATAATGGTGCTCATGTTTAACATTTTTTAAGACATTTTCAAATTTGCTTTACAATTATTTTCATATTTTGAAAATAATTTAATGACATTTGTGATTTGCATCATGTTTATGATGATCACATTCAGTATTTGGATCATATTCTAATGTACCAGTGATATATCTTTCAACCTGTGTTAAAGCATCACCACTAGCCCCTGGCAACAACTTCATTCCAGCAGAGACAATATGATTTTTAGCACCACCACCAATACCACCACAAATAACAACATCTATACCATGTTCTTTTAAAAATCCTGCTAACATACTACAACCATGCCCTTGTGTATCTAACATTTCACTAGAAATGATTTTATTATTTTCTACATTACAAACTAAAAAGCTTGGGCAATGACCGAAATGTTGAAATACTTGTCCATTGACACAAGTAACTGCAATTTTCACTTTTTTTCACCTTCTTTTAATATTTTTTCTATTTTAGATTGTATCTTTAGACCGTTAAAATGTCAATAAAACACATACATATGTTGACAACTGTTTTATACTGTTATATACTGTTTGTAGGTGGTGAGATATGTAATATGAAAATAATAATAAGTAATACATCAATGG
>NZ_JBGVOG010000119.1:0-2303 GCF_045126245.1 Methanobrevibacter sp.
AGGGCATTTCAAATATCAATGCACAGGCTATTGAGCTGGCCAAAAAAGATGATTATCTAATCAAATTGATAGCTGAAGTATCTCCTGATAATTTGCAGGTATCCCCACGTTTGGTTAAAAGGGGAAGTTCCTATGATGTAAGCGGGACTTTAAATATGGCCACAGTCAAAACTGACTTGGCTGATGAGATATCTGTAATTGGACTTGGAGCAGGTTCCCTTGAAACTGCTTCTGCGATGTTGACTGATTTAATTAGTATTTTGAAAAACAAAAACTAATTAAATATTTTTTTACTTTTTTTTTGATAACATGAAATACGTAATTTTTATCCCTGATGGGTCAAGTGATTATCCTGTAGACGAATTAGATGGAAAAACTCCTTTGATGGCGGCCAATACTCCAAACATCGACAAACTGGCCAAAGGTGGTTTCGGCGGATTTACAAATAATGTCCCTGAACAGTACACACCGGGGTCAGATGTTGCAAATATGAGCATTTTCGGTTATAATCCTGCAGATTACTATACTGGCCGCGGACCTCTTGAGGCGGGCAGTGAAGGCATTCCAACAACACCTGAAGATGTTATATTCAGATGCAATACCATATTCAGTGAATCCGATTCAATGGATGACTTTAATGCAGGCCATATTTCCACTGAAGAAGCCGATGAACTAATGAAAGGACTTAATGAATACTTTAAAGAAAAGTATCCTGATTTTAAAGGCAAGTTCTATACTGGCGTAAGCTACAGACATTTGTTTATTTACTCATGTGATAATGTTGAAGATGCAGAGATATTATCCGGCATCAAGACAATGCCTCCTCATGATATTGTTGGTGAAAAACTGGTTGATAATCTGTTTGGCGAGTGTGAATTGGCTCATGAAATTCAACAGATAATGTTCGAGTCAAGGGAATACCTAAAAGATGCTGAAATCAACCAGAAAAGGGAAATACCCGCCAACATGGTATGGTTATGGGGTCAAGGAGTAACACCAAGCCTGCCTAACTTTGAAAATACTTATGGAATCACAGCATCAGTAATAACTGGTGTTGACTTGCTTAAAGGAATCGGAAACTTTGCAGGAATGAATGTAATCAATGTGCCTGGAGCTACAGGATACTTTGATACAGATTACAAGCAAAAAGGTGAATATGGGATTGAAGCATTAAAAGAGACAGATTTATTATTAATCCATATAGAAGCACCTGATGAAGCGGGTCACGCTCAAAATATTGAAGAGAAAGTCAAGGCTATTGAAAGAATTGATGAATTCATTGTCGGACCAATCATTGAAAGTCTGGAGGGCCAAGACTTTAGAGCAGCAATACTGCCTGACCATCCGACCCCAATCAGTGTCGGAACACATACCCGTGATGATGTGCCTTTAGTCATTTATGATTCAGCACGTGAAGGTGATGAATGCGAATCATTTGATGAAGAAGGTGTCAAAAAAGGTTCTCTTGAATTTAAAAAAGGTCATTTCTTAGTTCAAAGATTAATTGATGGAGATTATTAAAATGAAAGTTATATTGGTTAACGGCAGCCCTCACAAAGAGGGATGTACCTATACTGCTTTAAATGAAGTTGCTAAAACTTTAAATGAAAATGGTATTGAAACAGAAATATTCTGGATTAAGACAAAACCTATTACCGGTTGCATTGCCTGTATGAAATGCAGTGAAAAAGGCCAATGCACATTTGACAATGATGTTGTAAACGAATTTGTTAAAAAGGCATATGACGCGGATGCATTCGTATTCGGCTCACCGGTATATTATGCAGGTGCAAACGGATCAATGGTTTCATTCTTGGACAGAGCATTCTACTCAAACTCCCATGGGGATGGCGCAAAGGCATTTAAAAATAAACCTGGGGCAGTAGTATGCTCTGCAAGACGTGCAGGCACCACCTCAACATATGACCAATTGATTAAATATCTTGGAATCTCCTGCATGCCAATCATTTCATCTTACTATTGGAATATGGTTCATGGAAACACTCCCGAAGAAGTGCTTCAAGATGAAGAAGGCTTATCAACAATGAGACAATTGGGCCGTAACATGGCATTTTTCTTGAAATGCATTGAAGCTGGTGTTGAAAGTGGACTGACTTTGGAAGAAGAGCCTAAAGCACGTACAAATTTCATTAGATAAATTATGAATATTTTCAAAACTCCTGAAGGTTATATTTATTCAAATAGAGCATTACTTGCTTTATTCATTCCTATTTTAATAGAATATGCTTTGGAATTCTGTGTCGGCCTAGCCTACTCCATAATGGTCGCATCATTAGGTGAAG
>NZ_JBGVOG010000120.1:0-2913 GCF_045126245.1 Methanobrevibacter sp.
AATTCAGTTTCGCTGCCACAGATTTCACATTTTTCAGAAGTAGTATAACATTCAGGTTCATCACAGTTAGGGCATTTTCTAAATTCAATATCAGCATAACCTAAACGAATGGATATACCTCTTTTTGTTTCCTCACTGTGAGTATCAGTCCAAATTCCGGACAATGCTTTGGTAAGAGTAGTCTTACCATGGTCTACGTGACCAACCAAACCTATGTTAACATCTGACTGTACGTTCACAGATAACCACCTTTTTTATAATTTTAATTCAACTTAAAAGTAAAATAAGAAAAATAGTAAAACTATTCTTCCTCTTCTTCATCAGCACCGATAATATCAGCTATTGATTTACTTCCTTCTTTAGTAACTACAGTATTAATTTGTACGATATCTTCTGCGATAGTGTTTCCTCTTACAGTTTTCCTTTTTTTAACACCATCAGCTTTAGGATGATAACCAATACCACCAGTTAATAAACTTTTAATTCTTCTAGTACCAGAAACATCTTTTTTCATGGTAAAACCATTTTTGTCACTACCACCAGTGATTTTTAAAGTGTAACCATCTAAACCAACAATTCCACCATCAAATTCATCACCGATGACTAAACCATTAAGAGCTTTGGTTTCATCAATTTCAAATTGATGAGTTTCAGCTTTTTGAGACACAACTACTTTGAATGCCATGGTATTTCCTCCTTAATTTTCTATAAATCCAAATTATTATTCAAAAAGACCAAATTTACCCCAATCTGGATCTTGTTTACGTTTGATTTCTAAAAATTCATATAAAGTTTCAAATTCATCTTCAGTTAACTTATCTTTAAATTCCCTTTCTATGAATTTGTAATGTTTTTCAGGAATATCAACATAAAGCTCATCCCCTTCATCGAAATGTTTTCCAACAATAGCGTCCTTGATAGCCATTGCTACCCTTTGACCTCTGGAAATATCCGGTAATGTTTCACCCTTATCTTCCATACTGGCTATTACACCAACATATTCACCATTTTTATTTATTAAAGTTTGACCTTGTTTTATTGTACCGCTAATTGATTCTATACCAATAATTGCAGGTTTACTTTGACGGAAAACTAATTTTGGCAAAGACATGAATTTTGCAGGTTTTATAATGGCATCATAAAAGGCTTTCTTTTTAGCCCTTTCGATTTCATCAATCCATGCTTCATAATCTTCAATAATCTGATAGATTACATCACCCTTAAACAGTTTTACGCCTGAGTTTTTAAGGTCTTCTTCGGAATTTGGATGAACGCTAACATTAAATGCTATAATAGCTCCATGCGCATCATTTTCATTCAATGCAATGGATGAATTAATAATATCCCTACGATTTATATCACCGATGTCCGCTTCACGAATAGGAATATTCAACTCTCTTAACAATTTGACAATAGCTTCGAGAGAGCCTAATGTGTCCGCTTTAACTAAAATTCCCTCATCTTCAGTACTAATGGTAATATCTTCAATTTCTTTTAAGATTTCCTCTTCAACATTCTCATCATCACTTAATACCCTAAGCGGTGAGCCTGAAACAACATCATCTAAATTAGGAGCGGCTATCTTAATACCTGCAGCCGCAACGACTTCATCGAATTTTTGGAATTTCTTTTTAGAATCTCTCATTTCCTCCAATGGAAGAGGTCTTAAAATAGACCTTATTTTAGTAGTTAAAACTTCATTTGAAGAAGTCATTAAAGCTATCTCATCATTAGTTCGCAAAACACCATCATAAATAATACTATCAATAGTTAGACCTAATCCGGTTTCTTCCTTAATCTCTAAAACAGTACCCTTTGCAGGAGCATCAGCATTGATTTCAAGCTGTTCGGTTAAATATTCCTGAGCAAGACCTAAAAGCATTGCCAACACTTCAATAATTCCTTCACCTGATCTGGCGCTGATTGGAATAATACTGATTTGGGAAGCGAAATTGCTAACCCTGTCAAATCTTTCAGATTGGAAACCTTCCTTGTGGAGAGTACCAACAATCTCATAAACTTTTGTATCCAAGTCCTGCTTAACGCTTTGAGCCTGTTGTTCAAAAGTCTCTTTAAATGAAGCGCCTTCATGTGTTTCCCATCCAAAAATCATGTCGATTTTATTGGCTACAACAATGAATGGAGTTTTATACATTTTAAGAATGTTCAATGCTTCATAAGTTTGAGGTTTGAATCCGTCATTGATATCTACAATCAGTACTGCCAAATCGGCCAATGCACCACCACGTTTTCTCAAACTAGTGAATGCTGCGTGACCTGGAGTATCAATGAAGAATAAACCTGGAATTAAATCCTTAATAGTTAATCTTGATATAAAATTTCCACAGATTTCTTCAATGGTATCGTTAGGTATTTCTGTAGCACCAATATGTTGAGTAATACCTCCAGCCTCTTTATCGGCGATAGTACTACCCCTGATATAATCTAATAATGTGGTTTTTCCATGGTCTACATGACCTAAAACGGATACGATTGGGGATCTGATTTTCATAGTATCTTTTTCTTAATAATAAATTTTTAAAATCTTAAATTTATTCATAAATTAAATCATTGTCGACGATATCATAATCGCAAATTTCATCTTCATTAAAGAAAAGAGCGATTTCTCTTTCAGCAGATTCAGGAGCATCTGAAGCATGAATGATATTTCTACCAGTATGCATACCGAAGTCTCCTCTGATAGTTCCAAGATCTGCTTCTAATGGATTAGTTGCACCAACTATTTTCCTGATAGTGGTAATAGCTTCTTCCCCTTCAATTACCATTGCTAAGCATGGTGAAGAAGTAATGTATTCAACTAAACTTGGGAAAAATGGTTTTTCAGCATGTTCTCCATAATGAGTTTTTGCTAAATCTTCATCGATTTGAATTAATTTAACAGCTACAATTTGA
>NZ_JBGVOG010000121.1:0-7512 GCF_045126245.1 Methanobrevibacter sp.
GCTCTAGTCATATAAGAGTCTTTGTAAACTGGTTCACCGTTTTTATACAAGTGAACCTCAAATCCCCCAACAGATCCGCCCATCCATTTTTCTGCTTCTACAGTATACTCGCCAACAGTTTTAGTATACTTTGTATCAAAACTTGGTAATTCTACGGTAATAGTGTCTGATGTAACTGGAGTACTTGTAGTTTCATTAACAGTAGTAGTGTTATTCATTGTTTCAGCAGTTGCATCTGTTTTTCCTAAATTTGGCATTGATATCAATATGCCTGCTAAAAGAGCAATAATTATCACAAGCAATGTAACAATAATCATTTTATTCTTTTCCATGCTATCAACACCTCATTATTTGTAAAATCCGCCACTTGTTCTTTTTCCAGTCCTTAAATCCACATAACTAATATAACCATCTTCATATGTCTGCATTACAGTATTTTCATCAATTTGCTCCCTACCAGTTTCAGGATATGGGTCATTACTTGGAGGTAAATTATTTATGCTATATGGCGAACTTGATGGTTGTGAGGATTGTTGAGTAGCTTTCACTTCAACAGTTTCTTCCTTAATTGTTATTTTTTTAGTTGTATTACATCCATTATAATCATCATTACCATCATAAATAACAGTTACATCATATTCACCAACACTTTTATCAAGTTTTAATTCACCAACACCCTCATCGTTTGTAACAACAGCATCCTCTGAATAGTAGTTATCTTTATCAGTTAATGTTATTTTTACAGTTTGATTAGTTAAAGCTGTTCCATTAACATCAGTCAATTTGATTTGAAGACTATCTCCTTCAGAAAATGTATCATTACCAATTATTTCAAGTTTGGAATCTGTTTTTGCAGTATTTGGCATGACCGCTAAAATTCCAACTAAAAGTGCTAAAATAACAACAATCAATGCAATAATAATCATTTTATTCTTTTCCATTTAATTAACCCCATAGTTCTTTTAATTAATAATTTAGTAACAAGATTTATATACATATATCGCAACTTACATATTCACTAATAACAATTGGCTAAAATAAATCTAAATTCCAAATAGGCATGATTTAACCTGTGAAAACATACAAAAACTAATGAATTCATGAGCTATAACCCGCCCTGAAAACTAAAAGAAATAAAAAATGAAATTTTAGCTAAAAGTTTAAATACAACCTGAAACTATGTGTAACCTATGACAACCATTATGGAATTCAACCAAACCTGTGCCGTTTGCGGCGAAACCAGCTTGCAACCGGTCATATCAAGCACCAGCACCTGGGGCTATCCGGACCTTGACTTAAGACCAGCCGAAATGCAGAGAAGCAGCATGTTTGCTTGGCTTGTTGAATGCCCCCATTGCGGCTATGTGGCTGCTAAGCTTGAAAACAAATCTGAAATGCCAGAAGACCTTTTAAAAACTGATGCTTATCAGACCTGTGACGGCAATGACTTTGAATCAGATTTATCCAAAAGATTCTACAAGCGTTACCTGATATCCAAGGCAGGAAAAGATTACCGTTCTGAATTTTTCTCTCTTCTCCACTGTGCCTGGGCCTGTGATGATAATGATGATGAACTTGCAGTTGAAATTAGGAAATTGGCTTTACAGTCAATAGATAAGATTGAAGCTGAAAGCGATGATGAAAAGAACACCTTGACACTTATAAAAGCGGATTTGTTGAGAAGAACACTGCAATTTGACAGGGTGATTAGAGAGTTCAAAAACATTATTCTGGAAGACAAGATTGAAAATGACATTATCACATTCCAAATTGAACTGGCTTTAAAAAAGGATAGTGACTGCCATACTGTAGAAGAAGCGGTTGAAAAATAGCATTTCTATAACAACCCTTAATTTTTTTATTTTGCATCGAAGCATTGCATTTGTTAGACCACGTTATAATAACTTTAATACAAAACGGAATAAAAACAACAATAAAAAGACTGCAAACATTGCAATCAAAAGTAATGAAAAACTTTCTTTACCGAAAACGTAAGGGTCTTGGTTTTTAGTAGGCTTGCGATGAGTATAATTTATTCTTGAATCGTCAGGTTGTCCATAGTCCCAACTTCCCCCATCAAAATCCGGATCAAAACCGCAATTTTCGCAGTAAACATCATTATCTGCAGCTACTGCACCACATTCAGGACAATTTTTCATCTCATAACCCCCAATTCAACAGGTTCCATAACAACACCTAAAAAACTAATAATTAATAATGTTGGCATATTATAAAAAGGTTTACATTATGTGGTCAAATCATTAGGCCAACTTCACAGACAATGAGGAAAAATGGCGAAACATGTACATTGACTGGTAAAAATGACTTGGAAAAGGAAAAATATATCATTAAATTAAATAAATGATTTAAAAAATTAATTTTTAAAGTAGAAACATGGGGATTATAATGCGAAGTTTCAAGTATTCATGCATTTAATTTCAGTTGAAAAATAAAAAAAAGTTAAGGAGAAAAAATCCCCTTTATTTTAAATTTAAGCTAAAACATCACAGCCCTATGCTGATTTTACAATTGTTACAGTTTCACTTGTTCCGGAATATTTGGTGTTTCCGGAATATGAAGCGGTTACGGTATAAGCGCCTGGACCTAAATCCGCAACTGAAACTTTGGCAAAACCGTTAGTATCTGTTTTTACAATGTTTTTAACACCGTTGATTTCAATACCTACAGTAGCGCCTTTAATTAACTGGTTGGTATCCTCATTAGTTACCCTAGCAATTACTTCATCGTTTTGACTATCATAAACTACTGAAATGAATGTTGCGGTTTTATTGACTTCACCGAACACCACCCTTACGGATCCGAAGTATTTTGCATTTCCTCCATATGAAACGGATACCTTAAATGAAGTCAAGTCATAACCTTCAAGTGACAGTACGGATTGACCGTTAGCATCTGTTGTAACAAGAGTTTTAACCCCGTTTATGACAAAACCAACAGTACCTCCTTTGATAGAAACGCCTACATCATCATTAATCAAAATTGCAACGATTTGATTATTTTCCGCATCGTAAGTTGCATCAATGGAAGTTTGTATTTTATTTACGACAACATCAAATGTTGCATTGGATGGATTATACTTAGTGGAACCCTTGAAAGTGACAGTAGCAGGATAAGTGCCATAATCAAAACCAGCAGTTGAAATGACTACTTGTCCCCAAGCATCAGTTACAAGCTTGTAATTTTTACCATTGAGGTCTACCCTGAGAGTGAAACCTTTAATTGCCTGACCTGTAGCGTTATTGGTTAATGTAGCAATGAATTCTTTTGTATCATCACTATAAACCGCATCAATTGTAGTGTTTGCAACAACAGGGACTTTTTCAGTTAATTTAGCAGCATTATATTTAGTACCGCCATTAAATTTAACAGAAACAGTATAAACAGTTCCAGGAACCAAATCGGCACCGGAGACCCTGACCTGACCAGCAGCATCAGTCACAAGCCTATATGTTTCACCCTGAAGCTTGACAGTTAAGGTATAACCCTTAATTGCCTGACCTGTAGCATTACTGGTTAAGGTAGCAACCATCTCATTAGAGTCATAATCATAATGCACTGAAAGTGCAGTATCCGCCTTTTCCACAATGACGGGCACTGTCATGCTTATCGGATAGAACATGCTGTCTCCGGCATAGGATATGTTTGCTGTATATGTGCCCGGTTTTAAATTGTCAGGAAGTGTAAATGAAGTCTGACCGTCATAACCTGTGACGCCATAATAATATTTGCCGTTTAACAGTACTGCAATATCCTTTCCAGACAAATTACGATTATATAAGTCTTTCAATGCTACAATCAAATTTCCAGGAATGCCATAAGTAGTTCTTATTTGACTGACTATAAGTTTAGTTGACATTTTGACAGTGAGATTATGAACTGAATACCAGTCAGGACCCTCTTCTGCAGTATTGTTTTCAAAAAATGCATCAATCATACTACAGTTTTCAGCATAGAAGAAGATTCCTCCACCCATATTCTCAGCATGGCAGTCTATAAATGTGGATCTGAAAACAGAACCGTTAATACGCCCCACAAATATTGCGCCTCCACTATCTGTTGCGTAATTACTGATGAAAATACAGTTATATGCATCACCGTTGCCAATGGCGCCGCCTTCAACAGCGCTGTTATTGGTAAAATTGGAATATCGAGCAACACCATCGTAAATGGCACCTCCGCTAAATCTTGCGGTGTTGCCTGTAAAAGTACAATTCACTGAAGATGCCCAGTACATTGCACCGCCGTTCTCTCTAGCAGTATTGTTAATGAACACGGAATTTTCAGCATTACCGCACATTGCACCACCATAATCTGCACTGTTATTGATGAAAGTACAATTGATTGCAGTTCCCATATCCAAGGCTCCTGCATTTGTAACTGCAGAATTATTGATGAAAGTACATCCTGTAGCATCGCCGTCATAAATAGCACCGCCATAACCGCTTACAAAATTGTTGGTGAAGTTGCAATTCATAGCGTTACCACTTTTGATAGCGCCGCCGGAGTCTGCAGTGTTGCTATAAAACCTGCAGTTTGTGGCATTACCATAGTAAATAGCACCGCCTTCACTGTTAGCAGAATTGCTTATGAAAGTACAATTTATAGCAGAACCATGGGCTATCGCACCACCATAATTTGCAGTGTTTAATTCGAAAGTACAATTGACTGAAGTACCACCTGAAACGGCACCCCCTTCATCTCCGGTAGTGGTTGTTCCTATATATGTGGCATTGGCAAATCGGATATTTTTCAGGACAACATTATCACAATTGATGGAAAAAATCTTTGAGGATTGGTTTGCGTTAATGGTATGTCCCTGCCCATCAATTGTTATCGCTTTTGAAATGCCGATTCCTTCATTTGAATGGCCTTCATTATAGACATAATCCCTGTTAAGAGTCAATGTTCCGCCTTCCTCAACGGCATCAATCTCATTGGCCAAATCCGTAAATGTTCCATCAGGCAAGAGGACAGTAATCCATTCGCTTAACTCAAATACCCTTCCATCATACCTGCTATATTTAACTGTAACATAATTTTTTCCGACCAAACTAGGGATTATCCAGTTCTGTTGTATAATTATTTCCATAAACCCTGTTCCATAAAACATTTCAGTGTAAACTAGATTACCGTTTGCAAAAAGAGATATGTTTCCTTCAAGACCATCTTCACCATTATATCCGTCATGAACGATAGAAATGAACTCATCTTCATCATCATAGGAAATGGTTTTTTCATACAATTCTATGAAATCGATAGGCCTTAATGTTTCAATTACGGTAATTGTCTGACTTGCAAGATCCGTGCCATTACAGTATACCCAGAGGTTATAATCACCAGGTTCCTTAAAATTCATATCCTTTAAATGCACTATTGTGTAAACATCATCACCTTCATGGTAAAAATAATTGGTACTGCCGTTGGAATCAACAGTGACCGGAATATTATCAGGCATATTCTCCGGCCAATAAATCATCATTACTGTTGCATTATCATCAGTCTCAAACTCAAATTTTTCACCGAAAAATTCTACATTAACACTTTCAGGATTCCCCTGCAAGACATTTTCTTGAGATTCTCCCAAAGTTACATCTTCGATAGGAGTTTCAGCCACTTGTCCGTCTCCTACCTCATCAACACTAATATTTCCGTTTTCATTTTCAGCCGCATTAACAGCCGACATTGTCAATAGACATGCCAATATCAATGCAACTACCATAATCTTTTTATTAATCAAGGATTTCCCCCCTCAGAAATTTTCCCCAATATTAAATATTGTATAATTTTTAACTATTAAATATTACTATACCCATATTACAGGCAGAATTTTTTAAATATCCAATAAAAAAAATTCATATTGTGTAATATTTTTTAAACAAATCCAACTAGTATAAAACCGCATCCGACATTCTTGAAATGCCAAATTTCAGGAGTAATTCTTTAAACAATATATACTATCAAAATTTAATAGATTAATATAAACAAATTACAAGGTGACAAAATGGAATACGAAATTAGCGGAGGCTCATTTCCTACAGTAATCTGCACATTGCAGAAAGGAGAAACAATGAAAGATGAAACCGGAGCGATGGCATTCATGACCTCAGACATCAAGATGGACACCAATACAGGAGGTGGCCTTTTAAAGGGTCTTGGAAGGGCATTGTCAGGAGATACAATATTTTTAAACTTTTTTACAGCACAGTCAGACAATCAGAAAATCGCATTTTCAGCGTGCTATCCCGGAAAAATCATCCCAATCCAACTGAACGGATCAAATTCCATCATCGGCGAGAAAAATGCATTTCTTGCGGCTGAAGAGAGTGTTGACATTGACATGTACTTCAAAAAGAGACTTGGAGCAGGACTGTTCGGCGGAGAAGGATTCGTACTTCAGAAATTCACCGGAAACGGAATGCTGTTTTTGGAAATCGATGGGGAAGTTATCGAACATGACCTCCAGCCTGGAGAAAAGCTTCTTGTAAATCAAGGCCATGTTGCGGCAATGGAAGAGACTGTCGATTTTGATATCGAAAGAGTCAAAGGCGTCAAAAACATGCTTCTTGGTGGGGAAGGACTATTTTTCACTAGATTGACAGGTCCTGGAAAAGTATGGATACAGACCATGCCTGTAAGCAAATTGGCTGATGCAATCATCCCGTATCTGCCGAAAGCACCTCAGGAATGAATCAATAAGAAATGCTTTTTAAAACAATATAGGTGAAAAAAATGGAACAGTATGACATAATAATCATCGGCGCGGGGCCCGGCGGGTTGACAGCGGGAATCTATGCGGGCCGCCAGGGAACCAGAAATCTGATAATAGACAGGGACCTGGCGGGAGGAATCGGCCGTGAAGTTCCGGCTATGGAAAACTATCCCGGTTATGACATCATTTCCGGCCTGGAACTAACCGAAAAAATGAAGGAACAGGCAGTTAAGAACTGCGAATTGCATGAGCAGGAAAACGTTTTGGAAATAACCAAAACAAATGATGACTACAGATTTACAGTCAAAACAGATAAAGATGCATACCAGTCAAAAACAATCATATTGGCTACCGGCAGTTCCCACAGACACCTGAACGTGAAAGGCGAAGAGGAATTTGCAGGCAAGGGCGTCAGCTACTGTGCAACCTGTGACGGATTTTTCTTTAACGGAAGGGATGTCATCATGGTCGGCGGAGGAAACAGCGCACTTCAGGAAGCTGTTTATCTAAACAATTTGGGTGCCAACGTAACAATCGTCCACAGAAGAGATGAATTCAGAGCCCAAAAACATCTTCAAAACCTCGTTGAAGAGGAAAGCATCAATGTTATCTACAATGCAACCGTCGAGGAAATAAAAGGGAGCATGCTTGTGGAATCAGTCACACTAAAAGATACAAAAACAGGGAAATTAACCGAAATTCCGGCAAACGGAGTCTTCATAAGCGTCGGATACAATCCCCACACAGAGCTTGCAGAAAAATTGGGAGTGACTTTGGATCAA
>NZ_JBGVOG010000122.1:0-16561 GCF_045126245.1 Methanobrevibacter sp.
GAATGTTTTTAATAGAAATATTCAAAACTGTTTCAGTTTAAAACGCATGTTTTATTTACTATGTTTAAACTATTTAGAAAATTATATTCAATATTAAAAATATAATTTTAATTGAGATTATGAGTGCACATAACATAGACATCCAGTTAAATCCTGTGAAATCAACAATTACGTTAGGTATACCTATCATAATTCTATGCTTTTTAAGTTCTTTTTATTCGATTATTGATCTTTACTGGATTGGTGGATTGGGCACGTCAGCTATTGTCTGTATGGGTTATATTTCAAATTTCATATATGCAATTAATAATCTGGGAGATGGAATCGGTCGGTCAACCAATATCTTAATTTCAAATGCTTTTGGAGCAAAAGAAATAGAAAAAACAGAAAAATATGCTGAACAAGGCCTACTTTTAATTTTAACCCTATCCATCATTATTCCAATTGTATTCATACCTCTTGTCGAACCGATTTGTGCAATGACAAATATCATGCAATATTGTGAGCAGATATATGCTTATATTGCACCATGTTTGGGTTTTATCATAATAATTATGATAAATAACTTCTTTTCTGCCATTTTAGGTGGTGAAGGAGATACAAAAAGAGCAACAATTATTATAGTTGCAGGAAATATTTTTAATATACTTTTAGATCCAATATTGATTTTTAACTTAAAGATGGGAATGTTGGGAGCATCTATTGCAACAATAGCTGGAGGAATCTTTTCATTTATATTATTCGTTTACTTATATTCAATTAAAAAGGATACATTAGTAAAAATTCACTTAAACGGATTTAAATTGGATCTGGAAATCATAAAAGAAATTATTTTTCTAGCAATACCCATTATAATAACCAACATCATTATAACTATTATTGGAATTATTATCACATATTCTCTTCACATTTATGCTTCACCGATTGCAGTATTTACTTACATTATAATACTAAATATTCAAACAACAGTATTCACTCCTATTCAGGGCATTTTAAAAGGATTATGTATTGTAACTGGACATTTGGCCGGGGCGAAAAGATTCCTTGAAATTAAAAAGACCATAATTAAAATATTTTCACTGGGATTGGCCATTGCAATATTTATTGCATTTGCACTTTCCATATTCCATGTTCCTATCATAAACATGTTTTCAACCGAATATGTCGTTATGAATGAAATTAGAAATATATTAATGTTTGTTGTAATATATATAATTACATTTCCAATAATAATGGGCTCCAGTTATGTATTTTTCGGCCTTAAAAAGAGCAGTTATACATTAATGTTTCTTATATTTAATTTAATTGCCCTAACAACTTTTATATTCATATTTAATCATATTTTATGTCTGGGCAGTATTGGAATACATTTATCCATCATATTAAGCAATGTCCTTGAAGCTATTACAATGATTTTAGTGCTTAGAAGAATGCTGAATTCAAAAATCAATGCCTTAAATCTTGAAAATGAATCCTGTCAGGTCATTAATTAATTTAGAATATTCAAAAATTAAAATATAACCTTGTAGAAACCATATCAAAATTTAGGGTAACATCGAATTTATTTACTTATTTTCTTTAAATAATCCATATAAATTCTCTATTTCTAATTTTAACATGATTTTTATTCATTTTTATTTTTCACTTGAATTTACACTTCGCGAAAAAATTTTACAAAGAATGGTTAGTTTATGATTTAAAGCGATTTTTTTGCTTTGATTTTTTTATACTTGAAATGTTACTTATAAAAATTTAAATTACACTATAAATATGTATATATAGTAAAATGGAGAATATATATTAATATGATTAGCAAAATAAAATATTCTCCATATTATTATTTGAATTCAAGACAGTTAAACCTTTCGGATTTTGGACTTAAAATCAACAATAAAGATCCAGAAGAAAAAATATTTTCTATTGCTAAAAAAGAAAATATGTTGTTAAATTTTGTTGAATTGACTTATAAGTTTGTAGAGAATGTTTTTAATAGAAATATTCAAAACGTTACAAGATACCTCTAAACATTAAATATTATTTAAAACTCTAACTTAATTGTTGTTAGAACTCATACATGAATCAATTGTTCCAATTCTTTTCCACATATCGCTTTCTGCATATCTACGACTGTCAATGTTAATTATTGTTTTGTGGTGACGAAGCATATATTTGATTGTAGGCGCCACAATCTTAAATCTTTTATAACTTTCTTCATTCTGATTGGGCCGTTATTGCATTTATATTAACTTTATTTTGTCGCGGGTTCAATTCCCGTCGGGCCCATCCTTTATTTTTTTCAAAACTTCAGTTATATGAATTGAATTACTTTAACATGCTATTCCTTTGCCGATACCATATTTTTAGATAAATCCAAGTAGTGCGATTATGAAAATAAACTCATCCGTTAATAGATGACAAAGGTATGAAACCATGATGTTTTTAGTCTTAATGTATCCGTAAAACTCGAATATTGAACCAAATCCCTGTATGCAGAGGGCAAATAGGAACATGATAGGATTATACGCATGGATTGATGCAAACATCAACATTACTAAAGCAACGGAAATGATTACAGATAATTTACGGTTATTTGAGTATTTGTAAATCACTCTCAAGAAAAACATGAACGGAATGAACTTAATGAATTCTTCACCCAGTACTGAAAATATAGACGTAATTAGTTTCATGACCCCTAAGGATCCTGGATCAACGGTTCCGCTGCTGACTATTCCAACTTGGTCCAATACTGCACCAATGACGATTGCATATATCATATATCCCACAAAAAGAGCTACTACAAGAAGAAGGTCTCTGCTGGATGGAATTCTTAATATTGCCTTATAATCCCATTTTAAAAAATACAATACTGGAACAATAAACACTATGCAACCCAATATTGCAAAATAAACCTTATCAGATATTGACAAAAAAAATCCGATGAAAAATACTAGGAATAAAACAATCCAACCCCATTTGGGAATGTATGGATTCTTATTATAGAACGGAAAGTCATAATCCCTATCTTCAAATTTAAACCAATCTATTTCTACCATATTATTAAATAATATTTGAACATATTTATAATTTTTGAATTGTTTTTAACCATTCTATTATTGATTTTTTAAATAAAAAGAAAGATTATTCATAATTGAATAATCATATATCTTGAGAGTTTTCCGGGATTTCGCCAAACCAATCAGTTTTCTTGCCGACATAATACATTATGATGTATAGTACTATTAAAAAAACGATTGCTACGGCAACTTCCGATAATTGCGGAGAGGAAGATGATGCCTGCAGTCCAAGCATGACAAATAAGCCAACAGCAAAATTATTCGCAGTGTGAAGGGCAGAACTTACTTCTATACCATTTGTTTTCCAGGCAAAAAATCCGAAACCAAGACCTGAAACCAATGTTTCAAAAAGTCCAATGCTGTTATATCCATGGCCCATTGCAAATATTATGGCTTGAAGAACTATCGCCAAAACAGGAATTTTAAACCATGATCCCAATGTCTGCATAATCAATCCACGAAATATGTATTCTTCTGCAATACTTTGAAGAGGTATGGAAATCAAAATTACAGCAAGAAATGCTATTGATAAATGAGATGTGCCTTCCGGCCCTCTAATAGCAGTGTCTGCGGCCATATATATTATGTACAATATTAGTGGAATTACCAATGCCTTGAAATAGAGTTTGAAATTCCATCCTCCGCGTGAAGATGAATAAGAGGAAAACGGCCTATCCTTAACAACCTTAGATGCAAGATATAATGAAGGAATAAATACTATAATAATCAAATCGGCAAAGAGTATCGCCAGAGGAGAGTTGAATGCTTCATATCCTCCCTGGAAAACTAACCTTATAAAATCAAATCCGACTATTAGGTAAAAAACCGCTAAAATTGCTGCACTGAGTATGAGCATTATTATGAAAGTTAATATAAAAACAAGTATCGGTTTGTACCACCTATAGTTTTCAAAGGTTCTGGGAAACGTGATATAATCAGATATTTTATCATTCGTTGTCATAATTATAAGTTACACATTAGTTATATTTAATATTTACATTAATTCTGAAAGTATTTGTGTTTGTAGAGAATGTTTTTAATAGAAAAATTCTAAACATGATATTTCAGGAATTTTTTAAAGAATACCTAGTTATATATATCATCAAATAAAAAATTTTAAATATCATACGTTCTTAAAGCATTATTTAATTGACAGGTTAAAGTTACCTAATAAGTGCTATAAGAATGAATAGAGGTGATAATATGAATCCAGAAGATTTCATTTCTCAATTAGTTTCAAAAACAGGAATTACACAAGAACAAGGTGCAGCGGCTAATGATGTTTTCCAAGGAACCTTTTTAGCTGGAGAAAAAAGCAAAGATATCATTGTCGATCAATTAGTCCAAAAAGTAGGCGTTGATCAAGCTATGGCTGAAACAATCTATACCATTGGTGTTGGACTTCTTTCAAGCACAGGTATTGTCGATTCAATAAAAAGTAAAATAGGATTATAGAATATGATTAATAACAATCAGATTAATTGATTGTTATCTTTTATTTTTTTTAAATAAACTCTTTTTCAGCAATATAATTAACACTTAAAATTACATCTACTTTATCAGATTAATCAAAAATTCATGCATGATATATGTTTCATTTATAGACTAATTAATCTGAATACTTGATAAAAAAGAATCATTAATTATATCTCTAAAAAGCATATCCGATATATAATCATGGATTATTTTAAGGAAAAATTCTCTATAATGATTCGTTTTCAACCTTTAAAAATTTCGGAGCATCAAACAGGCAGGCGATTACTGCGGATAGCAGCATAAATGGAATCAGATTCATCGGGAATATAATCATCAAAAGCAGCACTACCGCGATAGGCTTTTTTAAAATGCTTGCCATAAATGATGTTGTAACGATAGACATTGAAATAATTGGATCTATATTCAAAATGATGCTCATTGCATAACCCATTGAGGTTCCTGAAAAAATCAACGGAAAGAAATGCCCTCCTTTAAGACCGGATTCTATGCAGATATTTGTCAGAACTATTTTTAGAATACTTGTTAGAATTAATACCGCCAATCCCAGCTCAACACCAACATCCAACAGAAGATATATCTGCTCTTCTCCCGAAAACATAGTCAAAGGTAGAAGAGTCCCGATTATGCCAAGCGTCAATCCTCCAAGAACACCCTTTAGGACAAATCTGTTTTTCAGATTTTTAAATAGGCTCTTGGATACTTTGTGGCTTATTAAATAGATGTATGAAAGGAGTATCCCCAAAATTATAAGCAATAAAATGGCAGGATAATTCAGATTGGATAATGTGGCCGTTCCAATGGAATGAAGGCCTGCATGATTATGGGTCAAACGGTTCAAGAGGAGGAATATTCCAAAAGAGCTTAATATGGCTACAAAATATAGGATGTTTTTAGATGTTTTAGGCAATTTGCTTTCTTCATTTTCAATCGGCTCTACAAAACCGAATAGAGGAGATACAAATATTGTTCCCAAAGTTGCGGTAATACCTATCTGTGCCAATTCCTCAAGATTATCATTGAATATCTTTAGCTTGTCGCCAATCCAGGTAAACAATCCCGCAATGATTCCTGTCAAACCTGCTTCCGGCCCAACGCTGGCACCCAGTATCAAAGGCAATATTGCAGAGATGATTGATTGAAAAATATTGTTATATGGATATCTGTGCTCTTCTTTTACGGTTTTGATTACTTCGTTCAACTCTTCAGGACTGTCTCCGTATTTGTTTTTCCACAAACCGATTAAAAGTCCGCCAATCAAACACACAACGATCGTATAATATTTGAAGTTTATCACGTTCGGCAGATAATCCCATAGGAAATGAATTCCAAGGTTCATGCCCCTTATAAAGCACCATATAATCAGCCCTGCAATGGCTCCAATTATAATGGTGTATACTGTCAAAAGCAGATTGTTTTTAAATGTTGTCAAAAGCATTCCTCAAGTCAATATTTGAAAGAATTTTTGTTAAGGAAAGTATTTATGTTTTTAGTGAATGTTAGCAGTAGAAATATTCAAAACATTAAAAAAGAATTTATGGAAGGAAAACACTTGGAAATTTTAATTTCAAAGGAATTAAAATCTATCTAAAAACTGAAACATTTTTGAATCTCGTTTTTTAACTAATCGGATATAAGAAATACAACCTATAATCACAGTAATTATCTGTACAATTGTTGACACGATATCAAATACCAGATAGAAATAGAATATATAAAATGATTCATTTACAATAAAACTAAGCTTAATCCATCTGATATCTTTATATGCATAATTACATATAGTAATTTGAGTTACTGCAACAATTGGGATTAAACCAATCCAACCTAAGGTGTTAACGGCAAAACCAATAGCAACTGATAATATAAGGAAAAAGGCCGCCCATTTTATTGTAAATCTATCTTTATAAACCATTAAAAGTCTCACAGATGCAATTGCCATAATAACTGCGCCAACTAGAGAATTAAAGAAAAAAGAAGCAATTATCAATATTAAAGCGTTTATTAATTGATATTTGTAGGCTTTTTTATCATCATTAATACATAAACTGGCAATTATAAAAATTCCAGCAAATAATGAAATTAAATTTCCGATAATAATATTTATTGGCAACGTCATGTTAATAGGATATTTATCATAGATTATTTTTATATTTTCGTAAGTTCATAGTGCTTGAAATGAATCTTTTCCAGTAGAACGATTTCAAAATTTTGTAGTGAATGTTTGCATCTGAAATATTCAAAACGATGCATTATCACGACTCGTTTTCAACATTATTTCTCAAATGTAATATCCTCAAATGCCTCACATCGTAAGGCCGTATCCCTATTTATCTTCTTCACTTATCTTTTTGGCTATCAGCTTGATGTAGAGTATCTGTATTCCCACCACTATAAAGAGCAGTGTTGGCAGGTAGCCGTATTTTCCCATGAAGGCAAAGAGTACGACTGCACTTGCAACGGATCCTATTATGGAAAGACCCGGCCTGTTTTTAAGCTCCATCAGGTATATGCTTAAAGCTGAAAGGGCAAGGGAAACCAATCCTGAGAGAATAAGCGTATAGTTTTGGGACTTTAATGCAATATTGAAAATAGACAGAAGGATTATAATTATTCCAACCAATGCTATAATCAGCTGCGGTCTTGATGTGACCTTCCTGGTGATTTTGCCTATTTTGGAATCTTCAGATGATTCATCCTCATCGAGGAAAGTCCTTACGGTACTTTCGTTTTCATATTTCTCGTCAAAGTTGTTGAAGAGATACATCAGGAAGATGCAGTACGCGATTGAGGAGAGTATTTCAGATATTATTATTCCAATCAAAACGCAGCTTCCGTCATTGACAACTGTGGACAATATGTAAATCAGAGCCATTTCAAATATTACCTTGGCTGCAGTAAGAGCCAATGAGTACATACTTTTTCCGAATCCGTCAAGCATCTTTGATGCAATCATCGAAAACGGAACTGAAAGCATAATGACTGTTCCGCCGATTGCTATCCAGAAGATTTCAGTCTCCATTCCGGTAATTGAAAAGAGGCTGAATGCGTATTCCCTGATGAATATGAAGACCACCATAATCACGAACGTAGTTACAAGGGATGCCTTAAGCGCAAAAATGAACATCTTTTTCAGGTCATCGAACTTATGCGCACCGAAGAGGTGTCCTGTAACGCTCATAAGAGCCCTTCCGTAACTTCTAACAGGAGCAATCAGCAGTGTTTTGAGTTTGTTTGCAATGGAATATAGTATAGGTCCTGTTGCACCCATTGTGACTATCAGGATGGAATTCATAAATGATGCTGAAAGGCACCAGAGCCCGTCGTCAAGGAAATTCGGAAGTGCGACCTTGAAGATTTCAATGAATATGTATCTTCTGATTTTTAAGTACTTTGGAGACAAAGGAACCTTTGTCCTTCCGGAAAGGTAAAGATAAAGGAGACATATGAACGGAATAAACGCTGAGATTACAGTTGCATATGCTGCCCCCTTGATTCCCATATTCAGATTGAAGATAAAGATTGGATCCAGGATAATGTTTAGGATGTTTGACCCTATGATGAGTATTGTAGGAGTCCTTGAGTTTCCTTCAGCCTGAAGGGTTTCTGAAAAGAGATTCACAAAAATGAATATATATGCGAAAACAACAATAGGAATCAGATAGTCAAAAATAAGGATATATGATTCTGACTGGTCTATATAAAAGAGTATTCCGTTGGCAAAAAGAGCGCACAATACTATGATGACCCATATCACGTTGGATAGAATCATCCCATGAATAAGAGCATTGTATGCACTTTCGTAATCGCCCGAACCTATGAAACGGGACATGATTGAATTGGTACCCTGTCCGAGGGAATCGCCGAAGGAAAAAATGAGTGAAACTATAGGTATGGAAACGCCCATAGCGAAAAACGCTTCAACACTTATTTGAGATACCCACACCATATCGACAATGCCGTATATTGCATCAAAGATGCAGAAAAACATAATCGGCAGGCTCAATTTCCAGAACGACTTTTTCGGCAGACTTACCAAATCAATTTCTTCTCTCATATTTAAATTATATTAATGTTCTATTATTAAAATTGCCTAGTATTGGAATGAAAACTTTACATTAATTAGAAATTGCTTGAATTAATGAATAATTACATACTTTTTTTTACTATTTTTAGTTATGGATTTATATTAAATAAACGACAAAAAGCATTTAGTATCTGCTTTTAGAATTTTCGAAATTAATTGAAAAAAAAAATAGAATAATAATTGAATATGTTATTCAATTATCATTGTTTCATTGAAAGTTTGTGTTTTTCCGCTGGTGTCTGTAAACTCCACGCTAACCTCATGTTTGCCAAGGAATTTCTCGATGATTTCAAAGATTACTCTTGAGAGGTCATCGTCCACATCTCCATCAAATACAATTGTACCGTCAATGTATACTTTTAAATGTCCGTTAATGAAGCTACGGTTAAATAAATCCATTAATGCTTTAAGATTAACCGTATTTGCTTGACATATCATTTTCATATCATTTGCACGATATACTGTGTATACATGTGGGCTGTAAGTTGACTGGCCTGAATAAGTTGGCCTGACATCAAGACGCTGACTAGGAGCTGGATTAACATCATCAGGGGATGGTGCCGGAACTTCCTTTACGATGACAGTATTGTTGACCTCATAATCTGAAATCGGAACTGTTGTAGTCATGACGTATGTGCCTGGACCCTCTGTTATTTCGATTTTGGCAATTCCGTCATCATCTGTTTTTACAGGGGTTGTTTTTCCGTTGATTGTGAATTGAACCCTTTCGCCTGCGCCAACGGCTCTGCCATCTCCAGTCACGACTTTAACTGAGAAGCATTCTCCTCCATCAAAGTCAACGGAAATGTCTTCGTTATCGACGATTACTGAATCATCATCAACGGTATATGCCTTAAGGCATACTGTTTTATCCAAGTCAAAGGCATCAATCCAGTTTTCACCGTCACTGCTTATGTAAGACACATTCTCAAGAAGATGCTGTCTTGTCTGCATTGCAACAGGAACGGAATTGCTTTTAAACTCTACTTTAATCATGTCATCTACAATGACCGGAACATATTTTTCCAAAATGATTGTTTTGAATCCCGCATATTCGCTGACTCCACTTTGATTGTGCCTCAACTCGCCATTTACATATATCTTAAGTTCGTAATCGACACCAGGCTCATTGAAGTAAGTTCCCACAGCACCCAACAGCTCATAAGTCTGTGAAATGAACTCATTGGAGTAATGGGTGTAATTTTCATCGAAATAATCCAATCCAGCAAAGTCTGTCTGGTAATTGATTGTATACTTGATGGTATTGTTGAAAATATACCCTACCGCTCCTGAATACAAGCGGGACGGGAACCCTTCAATATATAAAAATGACTGGTCATAGTAGGACAGGTAGAAGAAACCATCCTCTCCAAAGCTTGTTCCCCAGCTGTTTTTGCAAATCCATGCACCGTCGCCAGGAGGAGTGATGAAAAAGTTATCCTTTGAATAGCTGTCATCCCATCCGATAAGGTCAACCATATGGTTTGCACTGTGTGTTTCATTATAATAGCATGCCGCGGTGTCCGGATTATAATACGGCTCGGAATCACCGTGAGAACCATATGCGATAGCAAGAGCACCATATTCCATCAATGCTTTTTTAAGTTCTAAATCGGTAGTATCGGTTCCTCCAGGAATAACGATTACGTCCTGAACATGAACTGTTTCATCGGAGTCAAAAATCAGCTCTGATATCTTACCCATTTCATCATAAGGATCCACTTCACTACTCTGAAGCCCTAACCAACTTAACAGATATGCCGGAGCACTGAATACCCATCCTCCTTCAATAAGAGCTGTGCTTCCATATTTTGAATAAATCAATTCCATATTTTGCATGTTGTTTGGTGAGAACATATATTGGACTCCGGTCGCTTTAAGCAATGCGGATTCAACTGCACCTACTGAACCGACTGCCCAACAGGCACCGTTATTTCCCTGGTCATAGACGTTGCCTGCCCATCCCATGTCACGCAAATCGAATTTGGATGGAATTTCGTCCATATCCATTGAATTGTTAACTAATTCAAGAGGCATTGCATATCTTGCAACGAAAAACTCATATTCAGTGTTGTTTGTTGACAGCTCATCATTAAGAAATGTTGTATTGGTGTCCTTAAAATCGCTGAAAAATCCAATGACGCTTATTCCGGAATTATTGAACAGTGAATTTTCAAATGACACATCAGCATTATACGCATAGATCGTATTTGCGGTGTCTTTTATAGCTGAATAGGTGACCTTATTGCCTATCAATCTTGAATCTGAAATGGTCAGATTTCCTTCATCGAAAAATATCGCTCCTGCCTGATAATCTGCAACATTATCGGTTAAAGTGGAATTAATTACGTTTAAATCAGCACATGAAGTGTAGATTGCACCTCCAGCACTTGTTGCCTTATTGTTCATAAAGGTTGAATCGACAATGTTTAAAATACCATATAACTGAAGAACTGCTCCTCCAAAATTGCTGCTGCAGTTGTTGAAAGTGGAGTTGATGATATCAACAGTTATATTGTCATAAAGAAGTCCATATCCTGCCATTCCTAAAGAATCAAAAAATATTGCACCTGCATCCTTTGAAGAGGATGTATTTTCAAATATGCAATTTTCAATCAAAAAGAGAGGAGTCTGATTAAAATCGCCCATGTGAGGAAATTTAAATCCTATTGCCCCTGCAGATAAATCTGAATTCAAATTGATAAATTTTGAATTTCTAACCACACACTGAACCCCTTCACAATAGATGGCTGCCGCATATCTGGAATCTATATCTGTGAATGTTGAATTATTGACATACAGATTGCAACCATAAGGAACCAAAACATTACCGTAATCCACTTTTCCTCCTGAAAATGTGGAATCTTCAATTACAACATTACATAACAGCGCCGCCAGGATATCTGCTTTGTGCTGGGTAGTGGAATCAAATGAACAGTTGTTTACAGTTAAATTAGATTCCCCCATGATATTAATAAAAGCTCTTCTATCGGAATCAAATCCGTTATCTATAAACTTAACATTGTTTAAAATAATGTTTGAAGCAACTCCCTGTATCCAGTTTTCCTTACAGTTAATAAATGTCAAATCATTAATTGTGAGATTTTCTCCCCACGCCATTAAAGCGGGGCCAATGTTTTTCCCATCAATGAAATGATTATTACCGTTAATGGTTAAATTAGTTCCCCCAAGCAGCAAAAATGTTTCATTATCCTCTGCTTCAATATATACATAATCATCCGCCATATTAAATTCAGTTACATTATCATAATATGATGGCAAATCATTTTCCAAATCCTTAAAGGATTTTGGGGAAGCAGAAAGCAAATCTGAATCTTCAGCCACATCATCAATAACCAGCTGAGATGAATCATTCAAGTCCTCTGCACTGATACATCCTACCGAAAACATGAATATTAAAAGAAATATTGTCAATATCACATATTTTCTCATATCTAACCTCCTTTATTTAAATAATCAGAAAGAGAATAATCTTCACCTTTCAGATAAATTAGTAGAATGCTTTTAATAATTTAAACATTCCTATATATACAAATTTTATATACCTCGCATATAAACATGTTGATTTATTTTAACTTTTTATATAAAAAAATAATCAAATCAATATGAAAAATAGTAAATTTCTTTAAAATATACAAAATTTTAATTTAAAATCTGATTAAACATTATTTATGAAAATTCATAATTATTGAAAATAAGTGCTAATTTTTTAAAAAAAATGGAAAATTTAAAAATATCATGATTGCATTGAAAAAAATTTATAAAAAATAAACAAGCCAATATGAAAAATTCTATAAAATACCATATTGGAAAATTTAATATTAAAATAAATTAAAAAATTTAAAAAAATGAAAAAATATTGGACAAACGCTTAAATTTTATTTTTCACCACCAAAATAACCGAATACTTTACTGCATTTGCAAAGTTATTCAATAGTGAGAATATCGCTAAAACCGGTCAAATCAAATATAAACATTATATCATCCGCAACATTAATCAGTTTCATTGACCCGTCGTGTTGGTCCATAACATTTTGCATTGAATTAAGAACTCTTAAAGCTGCACTTGAAATATAATTGACATCTTTAAAATCCAAAGTTAACTCTTCAATATTGTGCAAATCGGTTATTATTGATTCTAAATTTGCTGCATTGTCAACATCCAATCTGCCGATTAATTTAACATCCAATTTTTTTCCGTCAATCTTTTTTTGAATTTCAAAATTACTGGATAATATTTGGAAAGGTGAACTGTCTTCGGAATCGCAATTAGTACAGTTGTCGGTTTCACGGGTATTGTTATCAAATTTTGCGGTATTGGAATCTGCATCGGAAATTTGCTGTTCAACAAGACTGTCCCCAGCATTTTCATATGCATCAAGATCAGATACACATACTGCAGAATCATTGACATCACAGCCATAGACATCAACTGCAGACACACTTGCTATGCCCATCAGGCATATTAACCCAAAACATAATAATAGCATTATCTTATTCATACGGGAAACCTCCCAAATAAAAAAGTATACAAGTTTATTGAATACTCCAGTTTTGTATTTATATGTTAAAATTAACAGTATATAAACGTTTCCGCACGCAAGTGCTTGCTTTCATCTTAAAACAACTAAAAAACAAATATTCAAGGACATTTATTAAAATTAACAATAATATGAATTTTTTTTCATGAAATATCCAAACAAAAACTACTATTCATTCTCTTTTTTATATATCAGCCATCTGAAAACGCCATATGCAAAGAATGCCTGTACGCTGTCGGCCATCACCAAAGACAGAAATGCACCGTTTCTTCCGAACTGCAGCGCATAGCACAGGATTAAAGTGAATATAATCAGAAATGCGAACTTGACAAACACTGAATACAGGGAAAATGAGCTGCGACCAATTGCCACCAATGCCTGATTTGCATTATATATGACTGAAAATACAATCAGCTCCCATATAACCAAAAATAGTATATTCCTAACCTCTTCAAGAACAACATATTGTGTTGTAAAAAATCCGATTATGTCATTTGAGAAGAATATCAAAACCAGTGCCATCACTAGATTCAATGTCAATGATACTGCAATTGACTGATTAAGCTGTTTTTTGACATTTTCATATCTTTCAGCGCCAAAGAGATGTCCTATGACTATGTTTCCTGATCTTGACAGACCCTGTGTAGGAGTAAAGAGGAAAAGCTGAAGCCGGATTATCAATGTATATGCAACGACCGTAACGGCCTGTTCAAAATTCTTCATTGTGCTGATTACAACCAGGCCGGTTAATGTCACAATCAGACTGTCCAGAATTATCGGCACTGCATTTATAAGAATTTTCTTGATGATGTGAAAATCAAAACTGAAGTCCGTGTAGTCGAATTTCACTATCTGTGACTTTCTGACGGAATAGATGTAAAAAAACATCATACAGGTAACGAGATATGATGATGCCGTAGCCAGGCTAGCGCCCATTATATTAAGGTTGAAGACAAAAATGAATAGATAATCCAAAACCACATTTAAAATGACTCCCATGGACATGATCCCAGTGGACAATCTTGTATTTCCTTCTGCATTCAATATCTCAACAAGGTATTCGGAAAAAAATACGAGAAAAATCAGGCCTACAAGAACCATCAGATAGGACTGGATGAGCCTATACTCTGCAATCTTAAAAACAGTCCTTAACAGGTACTCACCTTCAATGAAAAATATAGCCTGGAATATGACTGCTATAACCACCAGCAAAAGAATACCATGCAGAACTATGTTGTTAATGTTTTCATAATCCCTTGCACCAATCAGACGCGCAATCATTGATGAAACTCCTCTGCCCACACCTTTGGCAGTGCGATTGAGGAAATATACGATTTGTGAAATGTAGCTTATGGCAATGATTACGGAATTGCCCAGCTTGGCCAGAAAATAGGTATCCAAAATGGTGTAGGATTCATTGAAAATCAAAAGCAATATGATTGGTATCCCCAATATGATAAATGCCTTCAATGGATTTTTTTGAATTAATTCCACCTTATCGTTCATGTCTACACCATAGCTTTAAAATCAGTACTAATTAAATATTATATATTGAATTTATTAAGCTTTGTCAATGGTGATGATACATCTTTTAGAATTCACTGTTTGAAATCAATTTCAATCACTTATTGTGGTGTTCAAAAAAATATAATCTTTAAGGAAAAAAATCCGTTTTAAAAAAAATAGTTAAAGTTGGGAAAATATAAATTTCCCAAAACATCTAATCGAAGTTGTAATAATATTTATTGTAAATTATGGTTTTCAGGAGTAGGTCCATATAAGCTTACGTCTGGAAAATCATTCCACTGATCAGGATTGAATCCATTACCGCCTAATCCACTGGAATGACCAAAATTTGAATTACAAAAGTCTAAATGAGGGCGTTCGTCTCCGCCGCTAAGATAGAAAGGGGTATAATCTCCACCGCCAAGACCGGAACCACATACCTCAACAGCATAAAAAGGAGTATAATCTCCGCCGCCAAGACCGGAACCTAAAGTTATTTCTTGAATACCCATATTTCCATTATTTGAGTCGAGATCTGCTGCAGAAGCGCAGCCGATACCGAAAATTAAAAATAATGTTAAAAGTGAAATTAAAAGAACATTTTTCATATTAAATACCTCATAATTTTAGGATAATTTAAAATTCCTATTACTATTTATTATAAGGCTTATTTATAAAGTTTTGCGAATGTAAGTACTTACTTGCATTTTAAATTGACAAAATAAAATCAAATTGAACTAAAATTAAAAAAATAAGCATTCTAAAGCAATATCACATATTTTCATAAAAATCAATCAAATGTGTTAGTTTATCCATATTATGATTATATTTACTATAAATTAACAAATAAGAAATGTTAAGATATTATTGTTAAAAATATTAATTTTCAAATGGTAAATAGCCAATAGAGAAGCATACATTTAGTTTAGGTATACCAAAAAATTTATATATGAAGTTTTTTAACATGAATAGTAAGTGCTACCATATCAAGGGTAGTGCGAAAAATTTGGAGGTCAAAATATGAAAATAAATTTTGATAGAAAAATACAGATAGCACTAATTTCATTAGTGGCTTTATCATTGTTTGTTGGCGTCGGCTGCATATCAGCAGCAGACAATAGCGTAAGTGACTTAAATGCTGTGCCAGATTTAAATAACGATTTTACTATGACCGTACCATATACAGCAGGTACCGGATACCACTGGGAAGTAAGCCCTGAAACCCACGGCGTTGACATCGGAAAAATCAATTTTGTTGAAGATCACCCTGGATGTTTAGGATCTTCCGGAACAGTTTACTTTAATTTTCATGTAAATAGTGATGATTACTACGTTAAATTAGTTTTAATTAGCCCTACTGGCGAAATCGTCAATGAAGTTGATTCAAACATGTTAAACTGATTAATATGCCTTTAAGAATAAATTAGTTGATTTTATCCTAATTTATTCTTAACTTTATTGAAAAATATTTTACAATTAAAAATTTTATTTTTAATCTATTTTTTTAATTCAGATAAATGAATGATTAATGTTATTATAAATCCAATTCCCGCACTTTAAATGTTCTTTATAATTTCTTCATTGAATTTCCATTCAAAGAAAAAACACACTTAAAAACAGCGAGAATTAAAACATGCTTTAAAAATTTTATATATTCCTGATGACAAAAATAAATTATAATGAAAAAAATAACGAAGATTTTACTTGCTCTATTCATTTTACTCATTATTTTTGCAGGAATCATGACTATTATGCAACATGAACCGCAACGCAAAACTGAAATTCTGGACAATTATACAACAATACTTGGAAGTAACTCAAACGGTACTGTATATAAA
>NZ_JBGVOG010000123.1:0-3655 GCF_045126245.1 Methanobrevibacter sp.
GATTCACACACATGTACCTACGGTGCTTTCGGAGCATTTTCCACAGGTATGGGGGCAACTGATCTTGCAATGGTTTGGGCAACCGGGAAAACCTGGTTCATGGTGCCTGAAGCCATCAGGATGGAGATTGAAGGTGAATTCAATCCGTATATAGCTCCAAAGGACCTGATTTTAAATATCATAGGTGAAGTCGGAATTGCAGGTGCAACATACAAGACCGCCGAGTTCTGCGGTCCGACAATAGATGCAATGGGAGTCGAAGGAAGGGCGACCATGTGCAATATGGCAATTGAGATGGGTGCCAAAAATGGAATAATGGAACCCAACAGAGAAGTTATTGACTATATCTGCCAAAAAACCGGCAAAAAAGAATCACAACTGAATATCGTGACTTCAGACAGCGATGCTGCCTACGAAAAGGAAATGCACTTTGACATTACCGACATGGAACCGCAAATCGCATGTCCAAATGACGTTGACAATGTAAAGGGCATCTCAAAAGTCGAAGGCACAGCAATTGACCAATGCCTGATCGGTTCATGTACAAACGGAAGGCTTTCCGATTTAAGGGATGCCGCTGAAATCCTTGAAGGCAAAAAAATCAATAAGGACATAAGATTGCTGATACTACCTGCCTCACGTGAAATCTACAGGCAGGCAATACATGAAGGATATATTGAAACATTCATTGATGCCGGAGCAATTATCTGCAATCCGGGATGCGGACCATGTCTCGGAGGGCATATGGGAGTACTGTCAGAAGGCGAAGTCTGCATTTCAACTACAAACAGAAACTTCAAGGGAAGAATGGGTGATCCCGCCTCTTCAGTATACCTTTCAAACTCAAAAGTGGTTGCTGCCTCAGCAGTTGCAGGCGTAATCACAAATCCAAAGGACTTATAGTTGGTTAAAATGACTGATAAAAACGAAGCGAACAAAGCACTGATTGACAAGATAAACGATGTGGAAAAGGAAAACAACAAAAAGTTTTCAAATACTCAAAAAATCCTTTTGACAACAGACGGATCAATTACGGCAATTCTGGATGTGCTGTACGGTAAGATTACCCTAACCACAATTGACCAGCACTTCGAAAATGCCGATGAGGAACATGCCAAGCTGGTCAATGTTCCTGTAGGCGAGCAAATCAACTTCAGGGAAGTCATAATGCACAGGGGAGATAAGCCTCTGATATATGCAATATCACACATTCCGCTTTCAAGATGCAGTGAAAACATTTGTGCAGATTTGATTAGGGCTGACATCCCGATAGGAAGAATATTGAAAAACTATGATATCGAATCAAGAAGGGAAATCAGACACATCTATATCGAAGAGCCGAACGACAAGCTAAAGGAGATATTCGGCACCGATGAGGAAATGCTTGCCCGTGATTACGTTATTATAAACAACGATGAAATTTTGATGTGGATTAAGGAAGTGTTCCCTATAAGCCACTTTACAGAGATATGAGGTGATAGGATGGGTGTTAAATTAAAGGACATTGTGGAACCGAAAACCATAAGCTTCAAGGATTTGGAAGGAAGAAGCGTTTCAATAGATGCATTTAACACTCTATACCAATTCCTATCGACAATACGCCAAAGGGACGGAAGGCCACTGACAGATGAAAACGGCAACATCACATCACATTTGAGCGGAATATTATACAGAAACTCATCAATGATTGAAAAGGACATCAAACCGATTTATATTTTTGATGGAACCGCACCAGAGCTTAAAAGTGAAACCCAAGCGAAAAGAAGAGAGATAAGGGAAGAATCTGAAAAGATATATAAAAAAGCGCTTGCCGAAGGAGACACCGAAAAGGCCAGAAAATATGCAATGAGATCCTCAAAACTGTCTCCTGAAATCATCGAATCCTCCAAAAAGCTACTGACACTGATGGGAATTCCATATGTTGAGGCCAAAGGGGAAGGTGAAGCTCAGGCAGCCTATCTTGTTTCAAAAGGGGATGCATATGCCGTGGCATCACAGGATTACGATTGTCTTTTGTTTGGAGCTAAAAGGGTCGTCAGAAACCTGGCCGTCAGCTCAAACCTTGGAAACCTGGAATTCTATGAATTGGATAAAGTGCTGAGGCAGCTGGACATAACCCGCGAAGAGCTGGTGGATATGGGAATACTGATTGGAACCGATTTTTGTGAAGGTCTTAAGGGCGTGGGTGCAAAAACCGCATTGAAACTGGCTAAAAAAGGACAATTGAAAGAAAAAATAGCTGAACTTCAAAAGGAATCAAGCCATGACCTGGATGAGGTTCGAGACATTTTCCTGAACCATAACGTAAATACCGATTATAAAATCAAATGGGAAAAGCCAAAACAGGACAAGATTATAGAGTTTTTATGCTACGAGCATGGCTTTTCTGAAGACCGTGTGATTAAAGCCTCAGACAAGCTTAAAAATCTAAGTTCATCACAGGGAAGCCTTGATGCATGGTTTTAAAAAAGACTTAAATAATAAAATAAACTTACAATTTAATTGGCCCAAATAATATCTGCAATCACCACCACAAACCTATTGTAGATAAAACACGTTTGGGTCAGGTCGATGATTCCTCACCACCCGTTATGGAATCATTGACTTTAGTTAACACTTATTTTAAAATGAAATCATGCCAGTCCATTGCCGACAATTTCCTGGCCGGTGAATTTGACGTTTTTTACGTAGTATACTGTAGTATGCCCAACGCCAAGGCCATGATTTTCAACTACCTCTGCCGTGAAATAATTATAGACGTATGCGTCCGTTACGTCCACGTCGTAAGGAATTTTCATTGCCTCAAAACCGTCCATTATAACAATCGCATCATCTCCAAAGACAACCTGCTTATTGCCCATGGATTCCATCCATTTAACTGTTTTGGCATCATATCCCTCATAATAGGGCAGAGTTTTGATATTCTTGATAACCTTAGTCAACTCAGAAGAGCCTGATGAAACATTGAATGACATCCTTTCACCGGAATGGTCAATTACATCAGGATTGTCATCTATATATGCAACAACCAATACAAACAATATTGCAAGCACTATAACGAGTGGAATAGTCCATTTCTTATTCATATCAAACACCCCTTAAATTTAATATATTGTTCCATTGTTAATGTTATTTCTGTTTTAACCCATCAGATATATGAATCTTTTGTGTATGCAGATTTCAACATGCCAATTGATACTTGAAAAATGTCTTGTCTGAAGTAGTTATTTTTTGACCTTTGGGAACCCCACATAGTGTAAAAAATTTTTTATATAAATTTCTATAGAATATTAACATTAGTCATATATGTCAACTTAATTAAGAGGGATGATATTGCCTGGAAATGAATTAGATAAAATTGATACTATTCAAAAAGAAATTAAATTTTTGACAAATTCAGACAACCGTTTAAAAATCATACACTGTCTTTTTAAATCCCCTCAAACATTAAAAGAGATTCATGAAAAAACCGGATTAAATTATAGCTCAATTTCTGTAAACGTTTCAAGCTTAGAAGATCGAGGTCATGTCATGAATCAGAATGACTTATATTATCTGACTAATACCTCCAAGCTGATTTTGACAAATGTATTTTATCTGAATAAATCCGTGAACTTTTTAAATAAAAATAATGATTTTCTAAATATGCATAAGC
>NZ_JBGVOG010000124.1:0-27543 GCF_045126245.1 Methanobrevibacter sp.
AACCTTGTTTTCCGGTAATTCCTTGAACTAAACATTTTGTATCTTCATTTAATAAAATCATAATTTATCCCCTATCTCAAAATTCTTGTTTTATTTTCAAAAGGAACAGCCAAATCTATTACATTTCCATTCATAAATGCAGTGGCTGAAAATATTACACTGCCGGGCAATACATTACATGTTGTTCCTCTTTTAACCAAATAAGTATTCTTATTTCCAAGTGCAGCACCAATCATCGCACCAGCAATGATACCGACATGCTCGATATCCTCAACTGTTGCAACAACAACCGGGTCATCGGTTTCAGGTGAAACATAACCAACGCCAGGTATCTTTCTTGTTTTCGGTTCGATATAATCAGATACATCAGTTAAATTGTCTATGCCTTTAGCAGCATCGATTGCCGAATTTGCAACTTTGGCTACAAATGGCTCTCCCCCGTATGTATCAAAACCCAAAACAATTGCATCAGGATATCTATCTGGCCTGATGTTGGCTTCAGCATAGGAAATCCCTTCACCAGCATCTTCAGGAGTTTGAGAAATTCCAGATAAATCCCCTAAATTTTCCGCACTCATCTTTAAAATATCAACAATACCTTCATTAATAGGCTCAAGCAATTCATCTTCTACAAATGCACTGATTACAACATCATCACCAGTGACATTTGTCAATGCAACATCCCTTGCACCTAATTCTTTAACTCTATAAAGGTTATTTTCAACAGTTTCTACTAGCTTAGTGCTGCAAGACACATCATTTTCTGATATATCTGCACCTATAGCAGTAATTTTCAAATTAACACCTTTTATAATTGATTAACAAAATAAATAAAATATAAATATTTTATTGGTATATATTTTGTATTTTAATTTATATAAAGATTAGGAGTTTTTCTAAGAAAATTTAATAAATGAAAATGCCCATAATAATTAATAATGTATTCACAAACTAAGATTGCAATTCCAATTTTTCAAAAAAGTTGCAAAAGTGTAATTGAAGTGGCTCAGGATTGTATCGATAAGGGAGCAGACATATTGGAATTTAGAATTGACGCATTGACAAATCCCAATATTGCTGAAATAAAAAATACAATTGAGGAAATTGATTTTCCAATGATAGCCACCAACAGAATAGATTCAGAAGGAGGATCATTTAAAGGCTCCGAAGAGGAAAGAATTAATATTCTGTATGAATGCGCCCCTTTGGTTGATTATGTCGATATTGAACTTCAAAGCGATGATGAATATATTAAAAAAATTCATGATACCGGCGTGAACACTATCGTCTCATATCACGACTTCGAAAAAACTCCCGGATTGGACGAAATTACCTATATTGTAAAAAAAGAGCTGGAACTTGGAGATATTGCAAAAGTTGCATTTATGCCTCAGGATTTAGAGGATACATTAACCATACTTGCAGTCCTTTCACATTGCAAAAATACAATAGCTATTTCAATGGGAGATTTAGGAAGTTACACCCGAGTCATGGCATCGAAATTTGACTCACCAATCACCTTTGCGGCCGGAGCGGACGCCACAGCACCGGGACAAATTGACATCGAAACCATGAAGGCTTTGCTCAATATGGATTTAAATATAATGGATTAGTGATTAAATGGCTAAAAAGATTGTTTTAGCTGTAATAATTATTGCAATACTATCTGCTTTTTGTATAAATTTCACTGTAAACGATTCTGTAAATTTGTTTATCGATGGTGAAAATGTTTCTGTAAAGACAACCACATTAAACCCTAATGCAGATACTGAAAACTTGAATAACGACATTTGCAGATATTGCGTGAATATGATGAATGACAGCCATTCCAATATTACGACTTTAAAAAACGGAATCAAAGATATCTGCAGCAAATATGGCATTGAAAATCCTAAAATAAATGTTGATTCCAGCATTGGAAAAGACCAAATACCAGTTATCGTTTACGTTAATGGAACCTCCATGCTTCCAACTCTGCAGGATGGGCAAAGCGTGCTTCTCAATAAAACAAAAGATATACATATGGGAGATATTGTTGTGGCCAATTCAGATGAATATGGGGGAATCATCAAAAGGGTTGGAGATATTCAGGGAAATGAAATTTATCTAATCAGCGATAATAAAAATGTAAGCCATACCTATAAAAATGGAATATTGTACGAAACCAAAGGAATAACAACCTGGGTAGACATTTCAGATATTATTGGAGTAGTAATCGACTATTAATTGAATTTTAAAAATAAAAATAAAGGTTTTTTAACAAGCATTAAATATTACATAAACATATAAATAATAATAGTATAGATTAACAAATTTATAGCTGATAAATTGAATAAAGAAAAAGAGTGTTATTATGAAAGACTCAACAAAAGCTAATCTAATAATATTTTTTATAATAGCAATTATAGCTTTTTGTATTAGTACTGCATTTGCCGGCCTAACTGTAAAGGAAGATAATGAATCGTATAAGTTAATTCCAATTGAAAACGATTCATTTGAACCAAATTACGTTAAAGAAGTGCCAACATATATTGCAAAACCGGTCAACAATACCACTATAACAAATAACACTACTAATTTTAATAACACCCCCTCTTAATCAGCTAACTTGAGGTATTGGTAAAATGAATGGAAAGAAAAAATTTATCCGAGACAGCGTATATGGTGATATAAGCCTAAACCCATTTGAAGAACGAATAATGGATATGCCTCAGTTTCAACGTCTAAGAAGAATAAAACAACTGGGACTAATTAGTCTGATTTATCCAGGAGCTAACCATACCCGGTTTGAACACTCAGTTGGAACCATGAATTTAGGATCAAAATTAGCAACAGAGTTAGGATTGGACAATGATGAAATTGAGTTGATTAGAGCTTCCGCACTTCTGCATGATATTGGCCATGGACCGTTTTCGCATGTTTCGGAGGGAGTTCTGTCAGTACCGCACGAAGAGTTAACAAAATATGTAGTTACCAAAACATCCATGCGAGACTTGCTTGAAGAAAAATTTGACGTGAATGAAATAGTTGATATCGTAAACGGAAAGGGATATCTGGGACCAATCGTATCAGGGGAACTTGATGTGGACCGTATGGATTATCTTTTAAGGGATTCTCATAATACCGGTGTGGCATATGGGGTAATTGATTATGAAAGGATAATATCAAACTTAAAATTGGATGATGGGTTGATACTGGACATCAAAGGGGTACAGGCTGCCGAAGGAGCATTGGTGTCAAGATATTTTATGTATCCGAGCGTATATCAGCACCACACAACCCGTATTGTAAATTCAATGTTTAGAAGAAGTCTTAAAATGGTGATTGATGAAAGAATCATCGACGAGAAGGACATATACAAATATGACGATAACGACATTGCTTCAATATTCCGAAACTGTGACAACAAATATGTCAATGAAATAATGTCCCGATTGGATAACAGGAACCTTTTGAAAAGAGTGAAAACCATCAGGCTTGACAATTTCAAAGTTCCCGAAAAAATGTACAAAATCAAACCGGAAGAATTAAGAAAAGCCGAATCGGAAATCGCCGAAGACTATAAAATAGATAAAAATTACGTATTTATCAACATTGCAGAATATCCTCGTTTTGATGAGATGAAAACACAAGTTGATTTAGACGGGAAATTATATCCATTGACTGAAATTTCAAATATCATTTCTGCATTAAGCAAAGCCAGATTCAATATACCGGATATCAGCGTATATGTTCCTGAAGAAGAAAAACCGAAATTCAGCAAATTCAAATTAGAACAATATTTGGACTTGCCTGAAATTGACAAGGAAAAATTCCACGGAATTCATTATGACCAGATTAAGCTATTTTAGGAGATAATATGATAGTTGTTGCAATTACCGGAGCAAGCGGGGTAATTTATGGAATAAGATTACTCGAAGTTCTAAAGGAACTGAATATTGAAATTGGTTTAGTGATTAGTGATGCCGCAAAAATAGTTATCGAATCTGAAACAGACTATTGCGTTGAAGAACTTATTAAGATATCCGACAATAATTATGAATTCAATGACTTGACCGCTTCCATCAATAGCGGATCATTTAAAGCGGATGCATTAGTCATTGCCCCATGTTCAATGAAAACTTTATCATCAATAGCTCATGGATATGGAGACAATACAATTACTAGAGTTGCAGATGTGAGCTTAAAAGAAAGAAGACCTACTGTAATTGTTCCGCGTGAGACTCCTCTTAGAACAGTTCACTTACAGAATATGCTAACATTATCACAAGAAGGCGCGATTATTTTACCTGCAATGCCAGGATTTTATTCAACACATGATACTGTTGATAACCAAATCGATTTTATTGTTGGAAAGATTTTAGATGCCTTAAAAATTGAAAATAACTTATTTAAAAGGTGGGAATAGATGTTAGAAGATATGGATTTTATCAAATCTTGTGATGTTCCAGGACCAACAAAGGAAGCTATACGAGCAATAATTCTATACAAATCCGAAGTTTCACCAACGGACAAGGTAGTTGACTGCGGATGTGGAACAGGAGGAATAACCTGTGAATTTTCTCAAAGAGCAAATGAAGTGATTTCACTAGACACCAACCCGGAACCCATTGAAAAAACTTGAAAAAACCTTAAAAAGTTTGGACTTGGAGACAATGTCACTTTAATTAATGACAATGGAGCCAATGCTCTAAAAGATATTGACAATATTGATATTGCCATTGTAGGGGGCAGTGGCAGGGAACTTGAAAATATCCTGGAAATCATTAATTCAAAACTAAACTCAAATGGCAGAATTATTATCACCGCTATTTTAGTTGACACAAAAATTGAAGCGGTAAATAAGCTTAAGGAACTCAATTATAATCCGAAAATCATGGAAGTTAACATTTCAAATGGAAGGGTCCTTGATCGTGGAGTTATGATGATAAGTGAAAACCCGATAGCAATAATAACTGCCAAAAAAAGATAATATTAAATTTGGAGATTAAAAAATGGATTCACATAAAAAATGGAAAATAAAATTTTCTATATTGATGGTCATCCTGATTATTGTAATATATGGCTCAAATTACCTTGTATTGGGCGACCCAGAGCATATTATATCATATATCTGGACACATTTAGGATTTATTCCAGTTGACATCCTAGTAGTGGCATTCATACTGGATGAAATCATTGAAAGAAAGGAAAAAGAAGCCATGCTTGAAAAATTAGATATGCTGATGAGCACTTTCTTTTCCGAAGTTGGAAATGAACTGATTAGTCAGCTCAGTACTGCCAACAAATACAAAGCCAATACCGAAAATCTAAAATCAATCAAAAATTGGGATGATAAAGACTACAAAAACAAATTGGATGAACTTAAAAATACTACAATTGATTTTCAAGCGGATATTGCCCTTGAAAATAGAGAAGAATTTTTAGAAAATCTAAGAGGCCTATTGGCAAGTAAAAGAGAATTTATCATTAACTTAATAAATAACCCGAATTTGCTTGAAAAGGAAGAATTTACAGAATTGATTAACTCAATTCTTCACTTGGACGAGGAATTGGAACACAGAAAAGATTTAAGTTTGGTTACCGATGCAGATTTTGCACATTTAAATGGAGACATGCACAGGGTATACAACAAATTAGTTCATGAATGGGTATATTATTTAAGATACCTCAATAAGCATTACCCTTATATGATTGCATTGATCATACGTACCAATCCATTTGATGATGATGCGGAAGTATATGTGAAATAGGTGTGTGGAGATTTAATATGAGTAATGTAAATAAAAAAAGTGAAAATATTAAATCTTGCATCATTTTATGTGGAGGGCAAAGTAGAAGAATGGGTCAGGATAAAGGGTCAATGATTATTCAAGACAAACCTATGATTAAACATATACTCTCCACTTTAAACCATGAAATAAATGAAGTTATTGTTGTTTTAAATGATGAAAAAAGAATTGCCAAATATAAGCAATTCATAAACCCCGACGATTACGGGTACACAGTAAAATTTGTTGAAGATACTGTCAAAAATAAAGGACCTCTTCCAGGATTGATGACCGGTCTTGAAAATATCAACAGTCAGTTCGCATTGGTATTGCCTTGTGACAGCCCTTACGTTACAAAGGAATATGTCAATACTATTTTTAATGAAATCAATGCAGACTGCCAGGCTGTCGTTCCCTATCATGATGATGAAAATAAGCTGAAGACATCAGAGCCCCTGCATTCAATTTATAACAAAAATATAGTTCCCGAGATTGAAAACCTGATTTCAAAAGACATCCTTCACATTAAAGGACTAATAAAAAAAATAGATGCGAAATTTGTTTTAATTGATAATAAAAAAATATTAAAAAAAGAATTTAGAAATCTAAATCGTCCGTCAGACATTTAGAGATATTCTATTAATTCTTTTGTTTTTGAAATTGCCACATTAACTGCGCCAAGAATTTCATCTTTAGTAAATGGTTGAGAACCGCCTTTTTGCATGGAACAGATTCTGCCATCTTTAGTAACACCAACATTTAAACGAGCACTAGCTACTCTTTCTTCATCTAATGTTGGGTCTAAAACCATTTTATCACCTATTTTAACGAAAGTGCATAAAGCCAATTCATTGTTGATAGGTAAATCAAAGGTTTCATCTTCACTAAGGACTACTTCTTCATCGACAATTGATGCGACAGGCAATTTAGTTGATTTGAGTGCAGCCATGACCGCTAATTCACAAGCGTCGAAAAGGTTTCCGCAGTTATCGATTATGTGCAAATCAATGAATAACATCCAAACGTGTTTTCCTTCTTCAACACATAATTTATCAAGTTCAACCAATTCACTTTCACGAATACCCCTGTCGACTACACGTGCAAGTTCAATTGAATCATCGCTAGGTGGTCCTGGTTCAAAAGTAGGATCAGCCATCGGTAACATTTCACAATTAGTCATTAAAACTCCTAAATCAGGAGTATCAGGAAATGGGCTTCCAAGTTGTGGTTTAATACCTACAATAACTTGAGTTCCGCCAATTTTTACACGAGCAGAACCTTCAGCTTTTGAAATAACATTAGTTTCAATAGAAATATCCCTATATTCATTTAATTCCCTGCCATCTTCTCTTTTATCGTTTCTGACAAGGTTTGTAATACTTTGTCTTGTAATTTCTGGTACTATATCCATATTATCCACCCACTATTCTGTTGAATATTTTTTCATTAAAGCCTCTTTTTGGAGCTTGCTTACTTCAAGACATCCTTCCATAGCTAAATCAATTGCTTTTGCGAATTCTTCTTCGGTCAAATTACCGTCACTTTGTAATAATGTAATTTCACCAGTTCTTGGCATCATAGCTATTGGAACATCAGCTTGACCTTCTTTATCTTCATATTCGGATAAATCCAATACAACTTCATCATTGACCTTACCTGCAGCACAACCTACAACAATATCTTTCATAGGTATTCCTGCATCAACCAAAGCAACGGAAGCGGCAGTAATTCCTGCACAACGTGTACCTCCTTCAGCTTCAATCACTTCTATGTAAATATCAATCATTGAACGAGGATAATTTTCCAACATTAATGCTGGTCTTAAAGCATCTGCAGTAATTTTGGAAATTTCTGATGACCTTCTGTCAGGCCCTGGTCTTTTCCTGTCATCAACTGAGAATGGTGCCATATTATATCTAACTCTAATTACACCGGTATTAGGTTCAAGTAACCTTCTAATATATGATTCCCTTGGCCCATAAACAGCGACTAAAATCTTATTTCCTCCAACTTCCAAATAAGCAGAACCATCCGCACGTTCAAGAACTCCTGCTTCTATTTTAATAGGACGTAATTCATTAAACTTCCTACCATCTTGTCTTATCATTTCTGACATTATATCAACCTCATTTAATATTCGAAGAACTAATAACCATTATTTATTATTCAAAATAAAAGAATTATTTGAATTATCACCATAAGATAAGGTGTTATCCTTTTTAGTTTTTCTCTTCAATTCTTCAATAACCTCAGCTATGTTAGGTTTATCTTCTTTTTCATTTTTGATTTCTTCAGCTTCTCTTTCTTCTTGCTCTAATTCTTCTTTAAAATTTTGAAGTTTAGGTTTTTCTAAAACAAATTCCTCTTCCTCTTCAGGAACTTCTTCAGGTGGTATTTCACCATCAATAGCCAAGTACAATTTGTTTTTGATTTTATTGGTTAAACCAGAAGTGTGAGCTTCAGCTTCAATTAAATGAATAACATCTTTGGTAAGTTGTTCCATGTCTTCGTCACCTTTTACCCAGACAAGACCATTTTGACCAACAACGATTTTACAATTGGTTTTGTCTTTAATCATGTTAATCATAGAACCTTTTTTACCAATTAATCTTGGAACTTTAGTAGGAGCAATGTCTACAATTATTCCTCCTTTAAATTTGCCCATTCCTCTTCCTTTTAAACCGAGTTTTGCCTTTTTGATTTCATCAACATCGACAACTCTTAAAAATAGCACATCCCCAACATCATATACTTTGTTGAGTTCTTTTTTCTCACGACCAAACACTTCAAAAGCAGGTAAAATTCCGGAATAAGGTGAATTAATATCTACATCCCACATTGAGAATCTTACATCATTAATTTTACCTATTACGACATCCCCTTTTTTAGGAACATATTTACTTTTAAGAGGAATAACTCTAATCTTTTTATTCCTTAAAGAAACAAGTCCCATTAAAGAAGAACAAACTTTACCATTCTCTTTAAAGGTACCTCTTCCTGAATAGTATTCATCATCTGCTAATACCTGTCCAGGAATAACTAAATCTTTATTTTCCACATATATCATAATAATCCCATTAGCTTAATTATTTAATTGTCTTAGTTTCTGCTTCTCCACCTGAAATTTCAGCCATTTTTGCAGCAAAAGAATTTTGAAGACCGCCAGGCATTTCAATAATACCTATCCATGAACCGTCCTGTTGCCATTCCTCATTTATTATCTCACCAAATCCATGAATAACAGAATAAGCACTTCCGGCAGCAGACCCAGGGAGTCTTACAGCCACCTTAGCCTTTTCAAATCTGATTGGAATAAGTGGTTTGATAGCTTTAAGAGCTGATTGTACTTGCTGGTCAACAGAGGTGAATGGGTCAAATTTAACTTTTGCCTCATCACAAGCATTTTCAATCCTTTGAACAGGATGCGGTAAACCGTTTTGAGGATTAACTGCTTCTTTAGCTATTTTGTTGATAACTAATTTTCTTTTATCCTCTTGCATCTTTCTTTTTTGATCTGCGGTTAATTGAACAGTCCCTTTTTCAAGTATGATTTTAGAAACTTCAATAGGATCGGTAGTTTCAAAAATTTTATTCATAGCTTCATCAGAAGCCTTGTCTCCTTTTTTGGAGTCCTTAAAAATTTCTTCAACAGCTAAAAGATCTTCAATGGCAACATCTTGACCATCTGGATTTCTATATTCAGCTGCTAAATCAGGGTCAACTAAAATCTCAAAATGTTCACCACAGTATTCATATTTAGCAATTATAGCTTCATCAACATTTACCATTGAAATATCCCCTAACTAACAGTCATAAACTTTATTCTTCATCTTCTTGTAAGTCTTCTTCAGAATCTTCTGATTCCACTTCTTCTTCGACTTCAACTTCTTCTTCAACTTCCTCTTCTTCTTCGACTAAAATCTCATCAATGTATCTTTGCACTTCGTCTTGAGGAAGCTTTTCATACTTGCCTGTGTCCTTTTTGATGACGGCAATTTCCACATTGTTTGAAGTAGTGTCATGATCAGTAGCTTCGTTAATAGCTGTGATTGCTAAAGCAATAGCTCCTTCTAATGTGATATCATCTGAATATTGCTCTTCAAATATATCCATAGCTGCGGATCTGCCTGAACCTATAGCAGTTGCCTTATATTGAATCAATGCACCACTAGGGTCTGTTTCAAACAACTTACATTTATCTTCATATACGCCACCAATGATTAAGGCGGAACCGAACGGTCTTACACCACCATTCTGGGTATACAATTGTAACATGTCACATAGTTTTTTAGATAAACTTTCTACTCTAATAGGTTCACTATATGTGATTTTGTTAATTTGGGCCTCTACTCTTGCTCTTTCAACTAAAGCTCTTGCATCTGCTACAAGACCTGAAGTAGCTGCTCCAATATGTTCATCTATCTTGAATATTTTTTCAATAGATGACGCTTCAACTAAACTAGAAGTAGTTCTTTTATCAACAGCTAAAACAATACCTTCGGAACTTTTAACACCGATTGATGTAGTTCCTCTTTTTACTGCTTCTCTTGCATATTCTACTTGGAAAAGTCTTCCATCTGGGCTAAATACAGTAATAGCCCTATCATATCCTGCATTTTGTAAAGGTTGCATATTAATACCTCATATTTAATAAATATTTTAATAAAAATTAACTTTCAAATTCAACAACATAAAAAATAAAACCAATCTCCATGAATGGCAATTTTTACTTTTAATCACTACAAAGTAGTTTATTAAAATACTTTTTAACACATTTTTCCATAAATTCAATTGTTATTTATAATATATATTATTTATAAAGTTTTCTATTTTAAACTAACAAAAAGTAATTAAATATATTTATGTGATGCCTTCACTGTTCCGGACAAACCGATTGTTGTCAGCGAAATTCTCTCAGATTTGTATTTATTCACCAAAGCAAGTGAAGCCCGGACTTCATCCTCATAGCCTCTTTGACAGCGAATGATTGCATTATAACTGTAATATTCATTGAATTCGCCTGATTCATAAAATCTCATTACCCATAAATTAAAATTAGATGAATTCAATTCGCCCTGTAGTCTGACGCAGGCATCCCAAACAATTGAAACCAGCTCATCTTTAGTGATTGGAGAGATGCTTTTAACTTCAACAGTCAAATATCTGTTATTTTTCCTAAGTGTAGGTGGCAAAATTTTAAGGGACATCATCAATCCTCCTAACACCTTTGAAAATCATCTTATCCCTATCATGATTAAATTCCAAAATATCTGAAGCTGATTTGAATGATTTTTCAATTTCATCATCCGACAAGCCTGTCTGTTTGAAAAATGCAGTGAAGTCATGGACCGTTCTGATATCGAAAACGGACTCGGCACCTGATGACAAAATTAATGGAAAATCATATTTCCGATATAATGTGTAAATATCCTTAAAATTAGATATTACCTTAGATCTGTGAGCGAGATAAGTTCTTAAAACATCATTAAAACACAACTCAATTGCAACATTATTTTTTACAGCTTCTTTGGCAAGCACATGATTAATTCCCGCATCATAACGCCTAAAGTAAGGTCTTGTCAAAACGTCTATTTTAATATTTTCCAAAACGGCACGATTTACCTTTAAGTCTCCGCCTACAACGGATATGCATGATGCATTGTTTCTGAATTTATTTGCAATCCTTCTTATCTCATTGGGGTTGTTTGATTTAATTTCCAAAGTATAATCGGCAGATATATCATCAGACAGTTCCTTAATCAACTCATTTTTAAAGTTTAAAGCATCACGGAAATCATTTTGATTATATGAAAAATTAATGTGAGACCAGCCATATTTTGAGGCCTCTTTAGCCAAAAGAATATTTTTTTCAAAACTACTGCCTTTAACGTTTAAATCAAACATACTAGATACTTTATTATTTTAAATATTAATAATTTATTAAAAAAAAAGGATTATTGATAACTGTAAAAGGTAACTTCCCAACTTACGGTTTCATAGTAATCAATAGTAAATGTCTGTGATGAAGATGAGGTATACTCAAATGAATCTGATCTGGTTTCCACATCACTATGTGAATTCCAATCAACACCACCACCTGCACCGTTAGACCCTGATACGTACAGGTAGTTAGTAGCATAATTTTTAATAGGATATGCAGACAATTCAACCCTTATCTGACCTGAAGGAACATTGATGGTTTTTGAACCCGAACCAGAACCTGAATAACTGCCTATGACTTGCCATGATTTTGAACTGGACTGTTGGGTTGTTGTAGGAGAACTTTGAGAAGAGGAAACCTCTTGTGTGGACTGCGCAACCTGAGCGGAAGAAGCATTATCTGAATTCATGTTGCTATACGCAAAATATCCGATAACAGCAACAAGAAGGATAATTACAATAACTAAAGCAGCAATAATATACTTTGAATTGCTGGACTTCACCTCATGAGAAATTGGATCAACTTTTTGAATCATCGATTTTCCGCATTTTGTACAGAACTTTGCGTCATCCCTATTTTCAAAACCGCAACTAGAACATTTCATTTTAATCAAACAAAAATAATTTTTTCTATATAACCCTTTAACACAAGATGTATATTAAATTACCTCTTTTTCAATCAAATTCAAATCAATGACAAAAATATCCATACCTATCTAAAAGGTGTTTAAAATAGTTATATCAAACTAATAACATGTTATAAAAACTTTTATAACATAACGAACAATATATTTTATTATGTCAAAGGAAAATGACGAACTGTTGAAGTTAACTTCATATGTTCAAATTTCTAAATATCGCGAAAAAACACTAAAATCAATTGGAGATGATGTAAAAATCCCTACCAATATTGCGAAAGATAGTGGTATTAGAACAAATCATATTTCAAAGGTTTTAAGTGAATTAAAAAGCAAAGAGATTGTTGAATGTATTAATGAAGAAGCTCGTAAAGGCAGATTATACAGATTAACAGATACTGGAAAAGAAGTATTAGACACTATTAAAGAAAGAGAGGAGAACAAATAATTTAAAGAATCTCCACACCATTTTTAATATTTTCTAATTCTTCACGGACTTCTTCTCTTGACGCTATTTTTAAAATATCCAATAAAGATTTAAATAAAACTCTATTTTTTACACTTAATGAAAAGCATTCATTTGTTTCAAGCATGATGGACTCATTGGATGGTGGCCTTAAATCCTTTTTATATTGTAATTTAATTTCCTCCCTTAAGTCAACATCAATATATTTTTCCAAATAAACTATGATTTCATTAGCAAAAGAATTTCCGAAAACCGCCATATCCTTCTTGGAACCTTCATCTAATTCCATATTATTTATCAAACTGTTGAAAGACCCGTAATTCTGATATCCATAGGGAATAAATCTTCCTTCAACAGTATGTGCACAATATTCACTCATGACTTTAAAAAAATCGTCATAAGTCATGAAAAACCAAACAAAACTTTGCAGGGTTGTTGATGTTTTGACCTTAAAAACATTGCATAATAACTCCTCAATTATACTAAACAATAAATAATGAGCCAATTCATGTATAATGGTTGCAATCTGAACAGAATCATCCAATCTGTCATCATAGTATATGCAGTTGTCTAAAAAAAAGTATCCGAATTCATATCCTCTGGATTTAGGTTTGCATTCAGTAAAGACACTGGCCAATTTCAAAATCCTTTCCTTAGGAGTATTTCCATAAATATTAGCATATTTGGCCCTAGCAAAAATATGCGCTAGAATTCTGTTATATTCCTCATCACTAATATTGGCGTTTTTCAATAAGTTTTCGTTATATTCACTGAATAAAGTATCAAAATCATCAATTGTTATTGGATTAATCTGTTTTTTGCATTTAATACAATAATTAGCAACATCAGGATTGACTTCGCCGCAAAAAGGACATATATGCTCTGCAATAAATTTATTACCGCAATGGGTACAGTAATTATTTTCCTTAAGATTTAAAGTTCCACAAACATCACAGCTTTGCATATTATTACCTCAAAATACTTTTAATATTTTTTACTGTACTGCTGATTGATTTTTTACGGGCAATAGTTCTCTTTATATGTTTTCCGCAATTCGGGCAAAAATCAGAATTCCAATCTAAAATTTCGCCACAGGTACAGACAATTTTTGATTTAATCACCCTTAAAGGATTTAAAGGCCTTTCGCATATCTCACAGAATTTAGATCCGCTCCGGTTTTTATGGCCGCAAACACAAATAAATATTGAATTTTCCCTTTTCAAATCACTGCCGCATTCAATGCAATAATCAGAAGTAATCTCATTCAAGGTAGAACAAGTGCATAAAATTGAAATTTCAGAAGACACTCCATAATTTTTCAATGGAAGACCGCAATTTTTACAGAATAAAGCGAATCTTTCGTTTTCCTCGCCGCAATAACAAAATACAGATTCTTCAAATTCTAAATTGAAATTGCTGTAATTATCGAAATGGGGATTTGAATCGTTTCTCAACTGTTTTCCACACATCTCACAGTATATATTTTCTTCAGCGTTTACTGTCCCGCATTCACACAATATGTTTCCAATAGTAAATTGGGGTTTGGACTTGTTTTTTAATATTCTGGATAACCTGCTTTCCGAGCGTTTAGCACCGCACATAAAACAATATTCATTACTGACTTCATTAAGATACCCGCATGAGCAGATTTCATATTTAAAATCGTTTCTTTTGCTTAAAATGTATGGAGAAAAATCAATGTCAAAATTAAAGAATCCAATATCATGAATTGGAGGAGTTAAAATATGCAAGTCATCATTTCCAAAATTACCTGTTTTCAATCCGCATTTTGGACAGAACGGTTCATTTGGAAGTATTCTAAAACCACATTTTGGACAATAATTCTGAGAAACCATGAATATCAATTAATGTTTGGACATCGCTTGAATTTCCTTAAGCAATTCAGATAATACCTCTTCACTTAGCCCCTCAATATATTTTATTGACCCTGCGCATTCATGCCCTCCACCGTCAATACCTGCTGAAGGAACTCTTTGAGCAAGTACGGAAACTATATCATTAACATTGAATCCATATTCCTCATTTACCGCATCTGTTGCCCTGAATACACCAAAATCAGGTCCATGACCTAATGTAACAATCGGCTTATCTTCACCGAGCTCTTTGATTATTCTGTCATGTACAAAACCGCAGGTTTTACCTGGAGCAGGGAATGTGAATTTATGGGCATATTTTTCAACATCGATGACATTGAAGTATATGCCGTTTTCAAATTGAGTTTTTTGAATATTCGGCAGGGCAGCCTTAAGCTGTGTGTCAACCCTTTTTTGATATTCCTTATATAAAGCATCAATCATTTTTTCATGCTTGTCCAAATTATCAACAGCCAAAATTGTATCCATTATTCCCCTACCATTCATAAATCTTAAAAAGTAAGCTTCAAAATCAACACATTCAGCAATCTGTGCCAAATGTTGTCTTGTAAATCCTTTTTGAGCAGCCAATTCAAGGTATTGATACACTTCGCCAGACTCTGCATGGTCTCCTAATGCAGCAACTGCCGGAAGGTGCATTATTAAATCTTTTACCGCTGGATTGATTATATGCGCAACTTCACAAGCCAATGCTCCTGCAGTTAATTGTGAATCTCCACCAACAAGATATGGGTTTACATGAGTATCAACAAATTCATCCACTGCAACTGTCGCCCCAACAATTTCACCATCCCTTACTTCGGTACTCAAAAGTTCGCCCGGAGAGTGATGGTCTATCACAACGACTTCAATATCATAGATTTTAGCCTGCATCAATGCGACAATATCCTCTTCAGTGGATCCGTTATCCAACAAAACGATTAAAGGCAATTTCTGACCGTGCCTTTCCTGGTCCTCCAAGGCGAATGATAAATCCTTAACAACATCCTCCAATTCATAAAAAGGAGCTTTACTTGGAGACCTTTTGAAATAGTAATATTGTGCATCATTACTTGGATTTGCATATTCAATCAATGGAATTATCGCCTTTTCCATTGCAACACCCGCACAGATACCGTCAGCATCATTGTGGTGTCTAAGCAATATTGTCCTTCCGTCAAGGATAGCCCTTCTAATTTTGTGGGCGGCTTGTCTCATCTTAGGTTTAAGCCTGTTTAAAACATCACTTTTGACCAAGAAATCAACATCGTTTGGTTCGGCCCTTCTGTCTAATGCCTCATCAATCAAGTCATGTAATTTGGCTGATTGTTCAGGGCTTAATTTAACGATTGACTGTGACTCGATTTGAGTCTTTCCGCCATGTTCATTAACGTCTCCCACAACTTGAATTGCATCTCCCAATTCAATTTCTGGATAAGCACGCTCGCCTGCTTTATCAAATGCTGCAACCCAAGTAACGCCACTTTCGTCGTTGATGGTAAATATTGTAGGTCCTGATGTTTGTTGAATTTGTTGAACTTCCCCATCAATACGTACCATTTTTCCCATTTTTTCCTCTAATTTTGAGATTAATGTTCTTGGGAAAGATTTTGTTAATCTAATAAGCTTATATTTATCCACATAAGCAGGAGCCAAATCAATCTTACCTTCTCTTGATTTGATGGTTGTAATAAACACAATAACGTCATCTCCTACCCTATATTCGGAAACATCACCCCTCATCAGTCCCCAAACATTATTATTTAGAGATACGAAAGCACCATAACGTTCGATTCTGGTGATTTTTCCCCTGTATAATTTGTCCTTATCCAAATCTCTCATTTGGCATAGAGAATCTAAAACATAAACTTTCCTTACCTGATTCTCAAGAGCCACATATTCATCATGCTTCATTTTTTCAACCTTTCTTTTTTCTTCACAATCCGGGCACACATCATATTTTTCATCGAGTAATGTGCCGCAGTCACGGCAAACATTTACCTGGCCTGTTCCTTTACAATGAGGACAATCTTCATAAACTTCAACCTGTCCCTTCCCATTGCATGCTTCACAGGGAATATCCTCATCCGAACCCAGGTCAAATTTAGCTTTTGCTTTACTGTTTACTCCTTTAAAATGATTTCCAACATCAAAAGCATCATCTTCATACCCTGTTCCGCCGCAGACATCACATTCTTTATAATCCACAACAACTGAACCTATGCCGTTGCATTTTGGACATTTAGTTTTCACTTTAAAACCTCAATTAAATAATAAAATTCTGTTTGAATAAATCAGGATTATTGACTAACAGTGAATCTCTTGCATCCCTATACAGAACAGCCTGATCCATATAATCATTAGCTTCATAACCATAATTTGTGCCAGTATAATTATAATTTATTTTAAAAGAATCAATAGCATCTTTTAATTTATCAACAGCCAATAATTTCAATTCCAGTTCCGAAATTGCATCATCAATATACTCCTTATGCACACTGTTAACATCCGAAGTGAAGTTATCTTTCAAAATATACAATTTGGATAAACTTTCATTATAATAATTTCCGGCAGAAATAGCCTTATTCATTGATTCTTGATAATTTTTATCATTAACTAGATTGACAGCATCATTATAATCATTGTCTCCATTAACAATGCCATCGCTAATTTCAGGCATTAATTTATTCATATTATCAATAGAACTATCTATAAAGACTATTGCTGCTGAAATAAGAACTAGAACAAAAATAAAAATTATTACTTTAGTATAGTTTGACACGATATAAAATATATAAAATAAGTTATTTAAAATTTTTTATATTAATGAAAAAATAAAAAAAGAAGTTTAAAAATTGATTTTAAACTTATTCACTAGCCCAAAGGCCGTGTAAATTACAGAATGCACATGCTTTTACATCATCAGTTGATGATACTGTGAAAGTTGCTTCTGCAACATCACCTGGTTTGAAACATTTTGCGAATTGTTCATCACCAGCTTCCACAATCAAGAATTGAATGTAGTGGTCATCATCCATTGGGTGAGCAGCTTCTCCGACTTTAACGGTTACTTTGTCACCATCAATTTCCACAACAGGTTTGTGTTTAGGAGATTTTTCTCCTTCGGTTTGCACAGGAATTTCAAGCATGTGGTCATTGCAAGTATTTTCATCACCGATAGCTAAAACCTGAATAATACTTCCACATTCTTCACATTTTAAAATCTTTGCCATAATAAAACATCTCCATATTTTAATTAAAGATTATTTTATATTTCAAAGTATTTTAAACTATTGATTATTTTCATAATAATTCTCAATAGCTGCCTGAAGACCGTCAGCCGCAAGGTTAGAACAATGCATTTTAATCGGTGGAAGACCATCCAATTCATCTGCAACATCATTTCTGGATATCTTTAAAGCTTCATCCAATGTTTTTCCAGCAGCGATTTCAGTAATCATACTGCTTGTTGCAATAGCTGCTCCGCAACCGAATGTTTGGAAAGATATGTCTTCAATGATTTCATCATCGTTAACTTTAATGTAAATTGTCATCAAATCCCCACAGGTAGGGTTTCCTACAGTTCCAACGCCGTTTGCATCTTCCATTTTTCTGCAGTTTCTTGGGTTGGCAAAATGATCCATAACTTTTTCTGAATAATCCATAATTAACACATCCTACAGTCATTACCATGTTTTTTACACATTACGCCATCATAATCAACTTCCTGATTCCAAAGAGGTGACATCTCCCTTAATCTGGAAACGGACTCGGCAATAACATTCACAAATTCATCAACATCAAAATTATCACTTTCCGGAGCCAGTGAAATTCTTAAAGACCCATGAACATCAACGGGATCAAGGCCTAAAGCAGTCAGTACAGGGGAAGCTTCTAAAGTATTAGAGGAACACGCTGAACCTGTAGAAGCCTGATAACCTTTAGCATCCAATAAAAGGATTAATGATTCACCCTCAATAGCTTTAAATCTAAAGTTGACAAGGTTTGGTAATCTATTTTCTTTATCCCCATTTAAATATGCCTCAGGAATAGTATTAAGCACCTTGTCAATGAGTTCATCCCTAATTGAAGATAATTTCTCATAATGTTCATCCAATTGCTGGCTGGCTAATTCGCAAGCTTTTCCAAACCCAACGATTCCAGGGACATTTTCAGTTCCTGACCTGATGCCTCTTTCCTGGCCTCCTCCATGGATAAGAGGAACAACTCTAGTTCCCTTTTTGATATATAATGCACCAACACCTTTTGGACCATTGATTTTATGTGAAGATAAGGATAGCAAATCAACCTTTAGTTTCTCAACATCCACTTCCACCTTACCGAAACTTTGTACCGCGTCAGTGTGGAACTTAATTCCTTTTTCACGAGCTATTTCACCAATTTCTTCAATTGGTTGAATTGTACCAAGTTCATTGTTTGCATGCATAACGGTAATTAAAATGGTTTCAGGAGTTATTGCTTCTTTTAAATCCTCAATACTTATTATACCGTTTTCATTTACTGGAAGGTAGGTAACTTTAAAGTCAAGAGATTCTAAAAATCCTAAAGTATTCTTAACAGCGGGATGTTCAATATTGGTTGTAATGATATGTTTACCCTTTTTAGCCAATTTAAAGGCTATTCCTTTTATGGCCAAATTATCAGATTCTGATCCCCCGCTTGTGAATATGATTTCTTCAGGTTTGGCATTAATCGCATCAGCCACCCTTTGGCGAGCCTGGTCTAATGCTTTTTTAGATTCACGACCAATTTTATAAAGAGTTGAAGGGTTTCCAAACTCTTCGCTAAAATATGGTTTCATTTCTTCAAAAACTTCTTTGCTAACTTGTGTAGTTGCTGAGTTATCTAAATACATCCTTAATCTCCAAATTTACATTTCTTAATAATTTTAAAGTTTACAACCAGAATCCTCACTCAAGACTGTCTAAAGCCTGACTAAGATCTTCTATTAAATCATCAACGTCTTCTAAACCTATTGAAAGTCTAATAAAGTCAGGTGTCACACCAGTAGCTTCCTGTTCTTCAGGAGTTAATTGCTGATGTGTTGTACTTGCAGGGTGGATTGCAAGGCTTTTTGCATCACCGATATTTGCAAGAATTGAGAATAATTCCAATTTTTCAATGACTTTTCTTCCGGCCTCTTCTCCGCCTTCAACACCAAAACCTAAAATACCTGCAAAGTTATCTTTTAAGTATTTTTTGTTGATTTCATAGGTAGGGTGAGATTCCAAACCAGGATAGTTTACCCATTTGACTTTAGGATGGGATTCCAAGAATTCAGCCACTTTTAATGCATTTTCAGAATGCCTTTTTACACGTACATCCAAACTTTCAAGTCCCTGCAGGAAAATGAAGCTGTGAACAGGTGCTTGAGTAGCTCCCAAATCTCTTAAGAGTCTTGCTCTTGCCCTTACAGTAAAAGCGATATTTCCAAGTTCAGGAACATCCCCAAATGCATCCCAAAATACTAATCCGTGATAACTTGGATCAGGTTTGGTGAAATTATTGAATTTTCCGTTTCCCCAGTTGAATTTACCTGAATCTACAATGTATCCCCCAACGGCAGTTCCATGACCGCCGACATATTTGGTTGCGGATGCTGCAATTACATCAGCGCCATGCTCCAATGGTCTGACCAATCCAACACCCACGGTATTATCCACAATCAATGGAATGTCATGAGAATGAGCAATTTCTGCAAGTGCTTCAAAATCAGGAACGTCCAATTTTGGGTTTCCAATAGATTCAACATAAATTGCTTTGGTTTTTTCATCGATTGCATCTTCGAAAGCTTGTAAATCTTGAGAGTTGACAAACTTAACATCACGTGCCAAATCCTTGAAAGTGTAATTGAATAACTGATATGTTCCGCCATAGAGGTTATCTGCAGAAACGATATTGTCTCCAGGTTCGGTTACATTCAAGATTGCATATGAAATCGCTGCAAGACCACTTGATGTTGAAATACCTGAGTTACCGCCTTCAATGGCAGCAATTCTTGCTTCAAATACATCACTGGTTGGGTTTGTAAGTCTGGAATAAATTTGTCCAAACTCTTGAAGGGCGAATCTCCTTGCAGCTTCATCTGAATCTTTAAATACGTATGAGGTAGTTTGATAAATCGGAACTGCTTGAGCCCCTGTCGCTGGGTCTGGTTGTTGTCCTGCACGTACACCTAATGTTGCTAATCCATAATCTTTATTTGCCATTAATAATCACCTTAATAATTCGATTTTTAAATAATATATCACGTGTTATATTACTATATAACAATAGTTATTTTTTATATATAAATGTTTTGATATGCCTAAATAAAACATCAAAAAATTAAATATAACTGCTGTTATACAAATATAACATCTGTTATTTTTAGTATATAAAGGTTGTTATATTTTAGTTGTGAAAAATCATTTTTCATCTAACTTTTTATTTAAGTTAGATATTTCCTCTTTTAATTCCTTAAGCTCTTTTTCAGTTGCATCTAATTTTTCGTTAATCGATTTGAGTTCCTCACTACCTTCATTTAATAACTTTTTATTGAAATATGATGCCATGGATCCTGTGACTGCACTGAATATCAACACACCACCAATAAGAAGAATTAAACTGATTACCTTTCCAATCATAGAATTAGGCAAAACATCACCATAACCTACCGTTGTTAATGTAGATAAAACAAACCATAAAGAGTCAAAAAGACTGTTCATGCTTGGGTCAAACAAATACAAGCCAAGTGTGAATGAAATGATAATAATTAAAAAGATACCAAAAATTTCATCCAGATATGTATCTTTTAGAAATACATTTATGACTTCAAATAATTGTACAAACAAAATTAGGATTCTGATGAACTTTAAAACTTTCAGCACGGATAGTACACCGGCAAATGAGAGGAACGGAAACAACAGCAAATCAAATGGTATTCCTGCAATAAATTCCGTGAAATTAGATCTGAAGAACTTTTTTTTATTTTTGGCTTTAGAGAATCTAAAGAAGAATTCAATAAGCAATACTGCACATAGGCATGCATCAAAAATAATTAAATTATAATATGATTTAGTAGATAAAGTAATAACTAATGAACTAGTTAAAAAAATCAAGTCAAGCAATATCCATATGGATAAACCAAATTCATAATAGTTATTCAATTTTTCATTCATCAATTAATATTTAGAAAATTACTAATTAAATAAGTATTGATAAAAATTAAAAAAAATAGTGGAAGGAGAAAAATCTCCTAGTCATTAATCTCATAACCTAAAGATTGTAAATCATTCCTAATCTTATCTGATAAGTCATATTGCTTGTTGGCTCTTAGTTCGGATCTTACTTCAGAAATTACATCAAGCAAATCATCACTTCCGGCATTAACCTCTTCAGTTTCAAAACTGACGCCGAAAATATGGCTTGCATCATCCAAAAATGCCTTAATAGCTATTTTATCCTCATCAGACAAATCATCCAATTCATTTTTAGAATCATTGATTAGGCCAAAAATGGCTGCAATGGCTTTCGGAGTGTTAAAGTCATCATCCATACTGCTAAAGAATTCCTCAGACCATTTATCCAACACTTCATAATCAGAATTAATCTCTTCTGTAACTTCCACATCCAACAGTTCATAGTATTTTCTGATTCTGTCTAAACTTTTTGCAGACTGATGTAGGGAATCCTTTGAAAAATCAATCGGACTTCTGTAGTGAGTTGATAAAACAAAGAATCTGAAGGTTTCCGCTTCGTAGTCTTTTAATAAATCACGTATGGTAATAAAGTTATTTAGTGATTTTGACATTTTTTCTCCATTGACATTTAAAAATCCGGTATGCAACCAGAATTTTACCATTGGGGCTTTGCCTGAAACCGCTTCCATTTGAGTGATTTCCGCTTCGTGATGTGGGAAAATTAAATCCAATCCTCCACCGTGAGCATCATATTGAGGTCCGAAGTAGTATTCAGTAATTGCAGTATCTTCAATATGCCATCCCGGCCTTCCGTCTCCCCATGGGGATGGCCATGTAGGTTCGTCTACTCCCTCACGTTTTTTCCAAAGAGCAAAGTCTTGAGGATTCTTTTTGGTGGTCTCAGCAATGTCCCTGTGGGACTCCAACTCTTCAACATTCCTATTTGATAATTTACCGAATTCAGGGAACTTATCTATTTCAAAATAAACCCCATCTTCAGTTTCATAAGCGTAACCCTTATCGATTAATCTTTGAATCTGGTCTAAAATTTCATCAACATGATCAGTTGCTCTAGCAAATAAATTGACGCCATTGACATTTAATTTGTTCATGTCTTCAATATATCTTTTTTCAAACTTACGGGCCAACTCATTAGCGGGAATTCCGCTTTCCTTTGACCTATTGATTATTTTATCATCAATGTCAGTGATGTTCTGAATATAAAATACTGCAAATCCTTTGTATTCCAGATATCTTTTAATTGTATCAAAGGAGATGTATGTCCTCCCATGACCTATATGAGCATCATCATAAACAGTAGGCCCGCAAACAAACAAGTTAACTCTGTTTTTATTTATAGTTTCAAAATTTTCTTTACTGCGAGTTAATGTAGAATAAACATCCATAAAAATATCTCCATAAAAAAAAATCAATAATTAAGCAAAATAAAGGCAAGTGAGGGATTTGAACCCCCGTATTATGGTCTGCAGCCACACACCTAAGCCACTCGGTAAACTTGCCATTAAAATTAAAGTATAATAAAATATTGGTTATTAATAGTTTAAATACTTTACTATGAATTCCAATATTTTAGCAATTTGCTGTCTCAGAACCTAAACAAGATTGGCAATCTTCACCAAGCTCAGACTTGTCAATGTTAAGTTGATTTAAAACATCTGCAGTTTCAACATGTTTACAAATAGCACATGTTCTTCCAATCAATTGAGCTTTTGTAGCTGTTCCATCTGCCAACTCCTGAGCAAAATCTTTAACCATTCTTCTGACATTATCATCAAGTTTAATACCACTGCCACGTTTATCAGTAATATATTGAGATACTGCAGGCTGTGTTATATCCATAAGTTCAGAAACATCTTTTTGCCTCATACCTAAATTTAAAAGTTCTTTAGCTAATTCTGACCTAATTGCTGGTATTACATACCATACAACGATTTCACAAGGCGGTTTCATAAAAAATCCCTTCTATTTTTTAAACAAATCCTCTAATTCTTCTTGTTCATCTCTAATGTCTTCTGCCAAACAAATCTCATTTTTATCAAATAAGATTTTAATTTGTTCATCATTTTCTTTAAGGTGTTTTTCCAAAGTTCTAATTGCATCAGCAACAGGGTCTGGAAGTTTTCCGTGATTAAGATCAACTTCTTTGTAGGAAACACCTTTACATTTAACAATACGACCCGGAACACCTACACAAGTTGATTCAGGAGGAACATCCTTTAGTACAACTGCACCAGTACCGATTTTTGAGTACTCTCCAATTGTAATGTTACCCATTACCTTAGCACCTGCACCAACAATTACTCCGCGCTCAAGTGTAGGGTGTCTTTTAGTCTTTTCAGTACTGGTTCCACCAAGAATTACCCCTTGATAAAGCAATACATCATCACCAACTACTGCTGTTTCCCCAACAACAACACCCATTCCATGGTCAATAAATACTCGTTTACCAAATGTTGCGCCGGGATGAATTTCTATCCCTGTAATGAATCTTGCTAAATTAGAATTCATACGAGCCAATAATTTTAAAGAATGATTCCATAGCCAATGACTAACCCTATGGAATATTAAAGCATAAAATCCTGGGTAACATAGGAAAATCTCCAATGTAGACCTTGCTGCAGGATCTTTTTGTTTAATTGCTTTAATTTCATCCCTCAAATTATTAAACATTGATAAACCTCAAATTGATATATTTTAAATTATATAACATATGGTATATATAGTTATTCTTATTCAAACAACCATTCTACAGAGAGGTATCTTTCACCATTATCAGGTAAGATGGCTATTATCCTTTTACCTTTGTTTTCTTCTTTTTTAGCTAATTCTAAAGCAGCCCAAGTTGCTGCTCCAGAAGATATTCCTGAAAATATACCTTCTTTTTTAGCAAGTGCGAGTAAGGTATTTCCGGCATCCTCGTTTGCAACCGGAATAATTTCATCAATGACATCAGCATCATAAATTGAAGGAACAAATCCTGCACCGATACCTTGGATTTTGTGAGGTCCTTTTTCACCTTTTCCTAAAGTCTGGGAATCTTTTGGTTCGACTGCAACGATTTTTACATCAGGAACTTCCTTTTTAAGGACTTTACCAATTCCAGTAATTGTTCCACCAGTACCTACACCACCGATTACAATATCGACTTTTCCTTCAGTGTCCCTTAAGATTTCCTGAGCAGTGGTTTCAGCATGGATTTTTACATTAGCTGGGTTGTCAAATTGACCTAAGATAATTGAATCAGGAGTTTCTTCTTGTAATTCATTAGCTTTTGCAATAGCTCCGCCCATTCCATCAGCACCAGGAGTTAAAACTAATTCTGCACCTAAAACACTTAAGAATTTCCTCCTTTCAATGGACATGGTTTCCGGCATGGTTAAAATTAATTTATAGCCTTTTGCAGCTGCAGCAAATGCAAGTCCAATACCTGTGTTTCCGCTTGTTGGTTCGATGATAGTGGAACCTGTTTTGAGTAAGCCTTTTTCCTCTGCATCTTCAATCATTGCAACCGCAACACGGTCCTTGACACTGCCTGTTGGATTGAATGATTCTATTTTTACATCCACTTCTGCTTCTAAATCTTCAGTTAAGTTGTTTAATCTTACAATTGGAGTATTTCCAATAGCATCAGTAATGCTATCCAAAACTCCTCTTTTTAATTTTGGAATATTTGCCATAATTTTTATCTCCTATACATTAATTGTTTTAAAAGGCATATTTAAAAGGGTAATTTTAAAGTCAATATAACATAAGTTATAATAACTATTGTTATATAACAATGTTTTAGTTTATAAATGTTTTGGAAAAACTAAATTTTCAAGTCTTGAAATATTAAATATTCTCCTCAAAATAATCACATATTTCAGTGCATGGACAGATTTCACACTGAGGCCCGATCGGTTTGCAGATATTTTGGCCGAATTGAACCATCAAATCATTTAGCTTAACCCACAAATCCTTTGGAGCGATTTTTGAAAGTTCCACTTCAGTCTCTTCAGGTTCTTTAGTATCAACCAATCCCAACCTATTTGAAATCCTGTGAACATGGGTATCTACCGGAATAGCCGGCAGGTCAAATGCAAATACCAACACACAGTTTGCAGTTTTACGGCCAACACCCGGAAGCTTAACAAGTTCATCTAAAGTATCCGGAACTTCCCCATCATATTCATCGATAAGAATCTGTGAAACCTCCTGAATTCTTGCTGCCTTAACATTATAAAACCCTGCAGGTTTAATCAGTTCCTTTACATCATCAATTGGCGCATCAACAACCTCATAGATGTCCTTGTATTTGGAAAATAAGTTTTCAGTGGCTTGGTCTGTATTTTCATCCCTTGTTCTTTGAGAGAGAATTGTTCTAACCAGCACCCTATAAGGATCATGGTCTAAAAATGTTCTTATCTCAAAAGTCTTGTCCAATTGATTAACTAATTCAATAACACGTTCCTCTTTATTCATCTAACCAGCTCCAGTTCAAATCCAAGTTCTGCCATTGATTCAATGAAATTCGGGAAGGACACATCAAAAACTTCCCCATTTGTAATTTCTATATCATGCTTAAGCCCGATTAATGAAAAAGCCATTGCCAATCGGTGGTCTCCATGAGAATCGACTACACCTGAAGACACACCCCCGGTTATGCTCATTCCATCTTCGCGTTCGACTAATTTACAACCTAACTTTTCAAGTTCGCGGCAAGTTGTATCAATTCTATCAGTTTCCTTGACTCTTGCATGGGCAACTCCAGAAATGTTGGTAGTTCCTTCAGCCATTGCGGCCAATACTGCAACGGTAATTAATAAATCAGGAGCATTAGAAAGGTCAACATCAATAGCTTTCAGTTGTCCGTTGGATCCTATTTCAACATAATCTTCACCACGAACTAACTTGGCACCCATCTGTTGCAGGATATCCAAAATTACTTTATCCCCTTGTTTGGAATTTCTAAATAAATTTTTTATTTTGGCTTTTCCACCATTAATGGCTATCAATGCCAAAAGATAAGATGCAGAGGAGTAATCCCCCTCAACAGTGTAATCACAAGCGATATAATCCTGTTTTGTAACCTTAAACTCATCAATTCTGCAGCTTTGATGCTCCTTATCGCAATTATCATGCTTTAGATAATAACCCCTGAGTGTTTTAACGCCAAATCTCCTCATAATATCCCAAGTCATATTGACATAAGGCTTTGATTTGAATTCCGGCAACACATACAGAGTGACACCCTGATTGGATAATGGTGAAGATATCAAAATTGATGAAATGAACTGTGAGCTGACATTGCCATAAATATTAGTTTCACCACCACAATAACCCGGTTTGATTAATATTGGTGCCTTTTCATTATCGTTTAATGATATTGTATCGATTCCCAAAGGTTGTAAAGCTCCCATCAGCAATCCCATCGGCCTTGTTTTCAAAGAATCATCACCTGTTAAAGTGACTTCATTATCACTTAATGCAGAAACTGATGTCATTAATCTTAAGGTAGTTCCTGAATTTCCCAAATCTATTGGCTCTTTTGAAGAATTATGAAGTTTACCCCCAGTTCCAAGGACCTCCAAATAATTATCAGTTTTATTGATTTGTGCTCCAAGGGCCTTGCATGCTCTAATTGAAGCTAAA
>NZ_JBGVOG010000125.1:0-13268 GCF_045126245.1 Methanobrevibacter sp.
AACGGAATCATAAATCAACAATACATCAGAGTTTGTGCCAACGCCCCTTTGAAGCCTGATTTTTGCGGCTTCCCTAGATTCAGGAGCATGTTCCAAAATTTCTTCCTCACTTAAAAATGCAGGATTAGGTTCAACTATAAATTTTAAATCAGAAACTGTTTCAATACAGCTTAATTGATTTCCTTTACCGTCATAAACCTTTAATTCATCATATTTTAAGGGAGATTTCAATTTGTCTATTTCACTAGTTTTTGAGTTTTCAATAACCATCGCAATTCTCCAATGAACAATATATTTAGATATATTTATATTAATGTTTTTAAATATTTGTATTTAAATTGTTAATATATTTAAAGATTTCAGGTGATTTGATGGAGTTTATAGACTTATTGCTCAAAAGAAGAAGCGTGCGTAAATTCAGTGAAGAGAATGTTGCAAAAAAAGACCTTGACAGAATTCTGCAGGCAGGTCTTTTAGCCCCGACAAGCAGAAACAGAAAGCCATGCAATTTTTTGATTGTGGAAAACAGGGACACACTTAAAAGGTTATCCGAATCCAAAAAAACAGGTGCGGAAATGCTGGCAAATTCAAGCAAGGCTATTGTTGTTGTTGCAAACGCCCTAATTTCAGATACCTGGATTGAGGACTCTTCAATAGCCCTTGGATATATGCATCTGATGGCTGCAAGTTTGGATGTCGGCAGCTGCTGGGTTCAAATACACTTAAGACAGACTGCTGAGGGCAAAGATTCAGAAGAAGTTGTAAAGGACATAATCGGCATTGACGATTATTTCAGGGTAGTGGGAATACTTGCACTCGGAATGCCTGCAAGTGAAGTAAAGCCGCATACTCTTGAGGAGATGGATAAAGGTAGAATTCACTTTTTAGTTTAATTTTACTTTTTTAATCCTCTTTCAGTTCATTTAAAACAAATTCAGTAGTTTCCTTAACGACTTTTGAGGCTTCAAAAAACTTCTCTTTTTCATAATCATTCATATGAATAGGCACAATCATTGCTATTCCATTTTTTGATAAGACAACCGGAACCCCCAATGATACACCTTCAACACCCTCGATTTGGCCATCGAGATATGTGCTGACAGTTAAGATTTTATGGCTATCTGTAATTACTGTTGAAATCAAGTTTGAAATCGCATATGAAGGACCGTATTCCGTAGCCCCCTTCTTGCTGATGATGGTATTTCCAGCATTCTTAAGCCTTTTAATGAGCCTTTTCACATCAACATCAACTTCACGAATGAAATACTTTAAGGGAATACCCCCTATGGTTGTTGAACTTAAAAGAGGGACCATATGGTCTCCATGCTCACCTATTACCCTTGTATGAACCTCAGAACTGTTGATGTTTAAAAATCTTGAAAAATAATTTTTCAGCCTTAAGGAATCCAGGTGGTTTCCTATTCCAATAACTCTATTCTTATCAAATCCGGAGTATTCCAATGCCACTGTAGTCATTACGTCAACAGGATTTGTCGCAACCAGAATTATAGAATCGGGTGCATGAAGGGCAATCTGTTTAGCATAGGCCCTTACAATCTTTGCGTTTGGAACTGCCAAATCACGCCTGTTCATTCCTTCCTCTCTTGGAGCGCCCGCAGTAATCAATACAATAGCAGAATCGGCAATATCATTAAAATCAGAAGTTGGAGTTAATGTGCAGTCAATATCCTCTGCCGCCAAAGCGTCATACATGTCAAATGTTTCTCCCCTAGCTTTTTCAACACTTTGGGGTCTTGCATATAAAACTATTTCATCAACCGTATCGGCCCGTGCCAATGTGAAGGCAACATTTTTACCGATTACACCAGTTGATCCTAAAATACTTACCTTTACCATATTTATATTTTGTAAATTATTCTATAAAAAACTTTAATAATTTAAATATTTTATGAAAACAATTTTAAACATCTAAAATAAACCACATCATAACAATTATTGGCAAAAAATAAACAAAATAATTAAATATCATAAAATCATTAACTACATTTAACAAGTATTAAGGAGATAAAATCATGGATTTCATTCTAGTTTTAGCTAAAATATATCCTAAAGAAGGTTGTAAAGACACAGTCATTGAATTGTCAGATGATTTGATAGAAAATACTCTTTCTGAAGAAGGAAACATTGACTATCAATTGTTGGAATCTTTAAAAGATGACACATTAACATTTGTTGAAAAATGGCAATCACCAGATGCATTGAAAAAACATATGGCATCCCCTCACTTCCAAAACTTCGGTAGTGAAACCCAAGACTTTGTCAAAAAGATGGACATCCAGGTTATAGGCGCTGAAGAGCTTTCCCTATAATTCTTCTATTTTTTAATTTTTTCCTGAAAATTTTTTTAGATATGGAATTTTATTTAAAACCCATAAAATCACCAGACTTATTATTAAAGTTAAAAATACCAAAATTGGAATCCAGATCAATGGATTTTGATTATTCAAAACTATCATTTTTGAAATATTCACTTTCAAACGGTGCAATACAACATAATGGCACAAATAAATTCCGAAACTGTATGCACTGATTATGCTGAGGACTTGTCCTATTGCCTTATTTTCAATGTTTTGTGAAATGCCGGTTTTTGAGAGATACTTGAAAAATAGGAACAGACTTACAGAAATCAGAAGAATCAACAGATTGAAATATCCTGAATATATGAACCTGCCATGTGACATTGACACAGGCACTACATAAGCGAATATATACCAGAAATATGATGCCAAAAATAAGGCGAGTGTTACTAATGCAATCTTATACGGGCTTATTTTATCTGAAAGGAAATTGAAGTTTACCAGACAGTATCCGATTATTATATAGCTCATGAATGACAGGAAATATATGATTTTTGAGCCATATGGACTGAAAAAGCCAAAATGAACTATCATTATATAAAGAATTGATAAAACCGCTAAAAAGCCAATGAACTTATTGTCGAAATTTTCATATCTTTTACTGCCTATGCTTATTGCCTTATTGATAAGAAATATTGCAAAATATGCTATAATTATCATCCAGATAAACCAGAATGCAACTCCCAATGTCCCAGATGTTCCGAAGAATATGTCAATGGCTGCACTCCAGTCAATTCCATGATAAATGTAAACAAATGAGTAAATGACATATATTGCAACCCAAAAGAAAAACGGAATCAGCAATCTTGATAGTCTTCTTTTAAAAAAATCCTTAAAGGAATCCTCCCTGTTTAAAAGAAGCGCCCCACTAATCATTACGAAAATGGGTATGGAGAAATCCCTAAAGCAATCGAAAAATGCCGATATATACAATAGACTGCTACCCATATTGCTATAAACAAAGGATACGGATACATGGCAGAATATTATTCCGATAATTGCCAATGCCCTTAACTCATCCAAATAAAAAATTCTTGTTTTACTCATAAAAAATCAATCAAATATACTTTTCAAGTGCATTTTTAGCCGCTTTTGAAAGGAGATCATTATTATATAATTCCCGTACCTCCTCTTTTGTAAACCATTTATATTCATCATGCTCTTCACTAATCTGAACTTCACTGACATCAGCCGTTACTTTCATTATAAGCTGAATGGATTTCACCTGTTCGTTTGTCTTGCACGCAGTGTAGTTATTCTGGATAGCATTGAATAGTGATTCTATGGTAATTTCAATTCCGGTTTCCTCAATGAATTCCCTTCTGAGTGCATCATCAAAAAATTCTCCCTTCTTGACCTTACCTCCCGGAATTTCCCATTTGCTTGCATCATGACTTGATTTTGACCTGACTTTAAGAAGCAGAACCTTGCCTTCCACCTCGCATATTCCCCTAACGGCTAATCCCCATATGTCCTTCATCTTAACACCTTTATAAGTATATATTATCAGTAACTATTAAATTTTTACTAAAAGATTGAATAAGATATTTCAAAAAAAGAAGAATTAAAATAAATGAAAAACATATCTTTTTATATGAAAATCTTCATTAATACAGATGATTACAAGGTTATTTCTTCAAAAACAAAGGAAAAATTAGTTGAAATTGCAAAAAAATTGAATATTGAAGTAATAAGTGAAATTGATGATGCGGATATTATTATCTCAATCGGTGGAGACGGCACATTTCTTGAATCCTCAAGATTGACTTGTGGAAAACCAATCATTGGAATAAACACAGGCAGTTTGGGATACCTTACTGAAATTTCTCCCGAAAATATTGAAAATGCCCTAAAAGACATTTTGAACAATGACTATTATATTGAAGAAAGGATAATGCTTGAAGGGGAAATCATTAAAAAAAGCGGTGAAATCATCAAAATACCTCCAGCACTAAATGAAATAGCTATTTCAAAAAACACACTTGGAGTGGTTAGATTTGATGTTAATATTAATGAAAAACTAATCAATTCATATACCGCAGACGGAATGATTGTATGTACCCCTACAGGTTCGACTGCCTACAACCTGTCCTGCGGGGGCCCTATCGTTGATCCTACCGCAAATATAATTACCCTAACGCCAATAGCTCCCCACAGCATACTCAACAGAAGCCTTTCCTTGTCCGACACTTCAGTCGTGGACATCAAAATAACAGAACTCAGAAACAATACGGCAGCTTACGCTCTATACGATGGCATCCCAATTGAAATATTCTGCGAAGATATAATTCGAATTAGAAAATCAGACAAAACAACCAGAATAATCAAACTTGAAAACAGAAGCTTCATCGATACTATTCGTGAAAATATCAATTGACCGTAATGCAATCGTTCGGACAGATTGCCACACAAACCCTGCAGCTTTTGCAAACCTGAGAATCCCGTACTGACATAATGTCATCCGCCAAAATCAAAACATTATTGGGGCATGCGATGGAACATTTCTCACATCCATCACAACCAGCCGAATTGATGTCGATGTGGGATTCTACAACTTCCTCAATCTTATTTTTCTTGTTTCTCTTAAAAAAAGACCCTAAACCCATTTAAATCAAAAAATAAAAAAAAAGTTTTAATTTAACTTAAAACTTTTTACCAAGTTCATATGCTTCTTTCAGCTTGTCTTCCTGCTCTTCTGCAACGATTCCCGCAGGACCGGCACTGCCTGCATCCACATGGCCGATAACATCATATCCCATGAATGTGAATGGTGAAAACTTGGTAAGTTCAATGTAGTCTGCATATGTTCCTTCAGGCTGGTTTTCAGTGAAAATTAAAGCGGCCTTACCGGATAAGCTTTTGTCAGGATTTTGACCTATGCTGTAGAATCTGTCAATGATTAATTTGCCCTGAGCTGACATCTGACCATAGTAAATCGGAGTTGCAAATATCACACCGTCAGCAGCAACCAAATCATTTAGAATTTTGTTTCCGTCATCATCGCGGACACATTCAGGGTGTTCAGCACAGTACATGCATGCCTTACATGGGGCGATGTCTTCACCTTCAAGGTAATATTTGACTACTTCGCCACCGTTTTCTTCAATACCCTTTATCATTTCATCCATCAATACGTCACAATTTCCGCCTTTACGTGGGCTTGCTTGTAGTGCTATAATTTTCATTTTTATTATCTCCAATTAATTGATAATAATAGTTTATTTAAAAAAATATATAAATATTAGTTAACTGCTTAAATTAATTATATATACTTAAAAATCAAATAAAGTAATTAGGTGAGAATTTATGAAGAAGCTATACGCTTTGCTTATGATTCTAATTGTTATTTATGTAGGAATGAATGTTAGTGTTAACGGATTTGATATCCTAACTCCAAAAGCTGAACCAAATCAGGATACTGGTTTTCCAGAACTTGACAACTTTACCGAAACTGTAATAAATGATACTGCCGTCAGATATTTGGATAACAAAACAGGAGTCAACATCGAACTTGAAGAAATCAGCAACTCCACAAACATTACAGCCATTTATCAGAATCTGGCTAATGGAAGTTCATATACTTCAAGTCAGCAAATAGACCAAAAGGGAGTTACCGTTTATTTCCTGTACAATGAAGGCAGTGCGAATTATAATACAGACATTTACTTCAACAAAAACGGTAAAAACTACCATATGAGTGGATACAACACCACTTATGCAAACAGTGATTATTTCATTAACCACTGTAAGCAACTTATAGATACAATCTAATAAAGTTTAATTTAATGAGAGTTCATCTCTCAAAACCTATTTTTTTTTAAAAAAAACTTCAAAACCTATTTTAAAAACTTTCAACATAAATTATTTTATGAAATTATCGAAATCGAAAGTCAACTCATATCTCAAGTGTCCGTTGGAATTTAAGTTTCAATACATCGATGAAATTGAAGTTCCGGAAAATGAATATATGGCTCTTGGAAGCGACGTTCACCTTATTGCCGAGAAATTTACCGAAAAGTTCGGTGACGACATTTCAGATATCGACACATACAACGAACTTCTGAAAATAGCTCATGAATTGGATATGGGATATGACCTGACCACGCATATTGATAATTTAAGCTCTTTTTTTGATGAGATATTCTCTGAAAACAACTATTCTCTCTTTTCAAATGAGGAATATCTGCTTGATGAGGAAAACAGATTTTCAGGAATATGCGACATTATCCTGGAAGATGAGAACAATGAACTTGTAGTTATTGACTATAAGACAAGCAAATCAAGCTCATTTTCCAAATACCGAAGGGAATTGTGCTACTACAAGCTCCTTGTCGAAAATGTATACAATAGAAAAGTTTCTGCAGTGGGCGTGTTCTTCACAAAAAACGGCAGATTAAGACTGTTGGATGTATGTGAAGAAGACAACAAGCGCAAATACCTCAATCAAAATGAAATCGATGAAGCCGTGGATACATTGAGACATGTTAGGCAAAGCATCAACAATGGAAAATTTCCTGCCCGAAAACAGTTCCTGTGCAGGTACTGCACATACAAGGACATCTGCGATGATTACCTATAGCCATTTTTTTGTAAAAAATTATATCGATGAACGAACAAATCTATTTATATGAACATTCTAATAATTGGGGCTGGTGCAGTCGGAATAGGTCTTGCGGCATCAGTCAAGTCACAGGGCGCAGACATTTCAATTTTTGCAAGGGGAAAAACCGCCTGCGCAATCAGGGAAAATGGAATTGAAAGATGCGGGTTGTTTGCACACTATTCCTTTGGCAGTGAAGAAATCAATGTTTATGAGGATTATGAAAGCATCGAAAGTGACCTTTTCGATTATGTCTTTATTACAAGCAAAACCACCGCAAATGAGGATATTGCTCAAAACCTGAATCAAAACAAAAGGATATTGAAGGAAAACGGGAAGATAATCATTTTCCAGAACGGGTTTGGAAACGATGAATACTATCTCAAATACTTTTCCAAAAAGGAAGTTTTCTCTGCACGGGTGATAACCGGTTTTAGACGTCCGAAAAGGCACATCAGTGAAGTGACAGTATACACCGAACCTATTCTAATCGGATCTCTACAGCATGAAAGCCCAGAAAGCCTGGAGGAAATAGCTGATATGATTACCGATTCGGGAATCATATGTGAACTTACAGACGAAGTGGATAAATACCTATGGGCAAAGATGCTTTACAACTGCGCACTCAATCCACTAGGTGCTATACTTGATGTGAATTACGGAAAACTGACCGAAAGCGAATATTCCAGACAGATTATGGACAAGATAATAGATGAAATATTTGAAGTCATAAATGCAGCTGGATACTCCACCCTTTGGGATTCATCAGATGAATACAAAGACATATTCTACTCCAAGCTTGTCCCGGATACATATGGGCACTACTCCTCAACCCACCAGGACATCCAAAGGAAAATAAAAACCGAAATCGAATCGTTGAATGGCAAGGTCATCGAATTGGGAATGAAAAATAATGTTGATGTAAGTGCAAACAGAATTATCTATAACCTAATCAAAACTATTGAAAATGACTTCAAATAACCGATTCAATACTAAACCTTTATATATATTGAAAATTAAAATAGTATTGTTCATATTGTTATATACTATTTTTTTATAATATGAACAATGGTGATGGTTGAAATGAGCATTCGTTTGTATTCCTTTAGTGGTGTTTAGGAAGAGAATGTTCATTTGTTTTTAAAAACTTATTTTATAATTTATATTACTGTGATATTATGAGCGAACTTAAAGAATTAGTAGAAAAATTTATTGAAATTGATGATGATTTAAACGAAAAAATCGAAAATGCTCTTGATAAGAATGATGAACTTGACGAGTCCTTTGAAGAGGATAACAAGGAACAGCTCGAAGAGTTAGGTGAAATCTACCATGAAATCGAACATCAGGTATTCCATGAAGAGTTCATCGTCGTGTTGAATGCGAAAAGCGAAGACAAGGAAATAGTTGCATTGATCATTAGTGAAGAAGATGACGAAAAAGAGGAATTTGTAATTCCTGTTTATACTGATGAAGCAGAAGCCGATGAAGCTATTGAAGTGTTTAAAGAACAGTTCGGTGAAAATGAGTTCATCTGCGACAAGCAAATAGGTAATGAAATCATTAGCGATTATGCTGAAGATGAAGGCTTTGTAGGTCTTGCAATCAATGCGCCTCAATGGGACTTCGTTATTGGCGGCGAAGACGTTCACGATTGTTGTGAGTAGATATGAACCCTAAAGATTATGAAGATTATCAGAAAAACAATGTGAAAGCTTCCAAAAGCCAGCTTAAGGATTATATCCAAATTTATGCGGATATGGCTAAAAAGCTTAAGAGTGAAGATGCAGTTGAGCTTGAAGCTGTTAAAACAAACATTAAAAACACATATCCTAAAGAGATTTACTTTACATTGGTTGATGAAATAGACAGACCCGTCAAACTTACTCTAACAGAGTCAAGCAAAGAATATATCATCCCAATATTTACAGACATTAGGGAATATGCTGTCGGAAGCGCCAAGATATCAAGTCTATTTTTGGATAAACTGGAAATGAAGGTATTGACTCCAGATGACATTTCCAAAATAGCTGAAGAGGACAAATATTTCCAGGGATTTGTCATTAATCCCCACTCACAAAACTTCAATATGGACAGAAACGGAAACTTTTAAAATTCATTACCTTTTGGATGCTATAATCATTCTTGGCATATGGTGCAAAGGCAATTCTATTTTTAAATCCAAAGACTTGATTAAAGCTTCTGCACCAACTCTCGAATTAGGCATGAATTCATAAGTAGTCTTTGGAACAATAATCAAACCGCCTATTTTAACTTTATCCAAAATTTCCAAAAATATAGTTACAGTACCATAATCCTGTATATCCATTAAACTTTTGTTTAAATTAACAATGACACAGTCAAATTTTCCGTTAAGTTCTTTTATATTTTCAGGGCTCACTTGCAATATGTCTAAATCTTCAAACACATTATCTGTAACCAATAAACCTGTTCCGTAATCGGTAGCCTGATTACATAGAGATTCAATGTCGCCATAAATTTCATCCTGCTCAACGTGAATCTCATTTTCATCTTCTTCACTCAACACCAGTTGAAAGGCTTTTCTTTCAATATCACGTAAAAGATTGACATCTTTATAAACCTGATATGGATTTTCATGAACCAAATAAACATCCCCGCAGCTTGTTTCCATGTCTTGTGTTTTTAAAAATGGTTGGGCTTCGGTTATTTGAGTAATCCTGGTTTTATAATGACTTTTTAATTTAGTGCTGATGTTTTCAATTGGTGCAGACTTGGCAATCATATCCTTTGGAACAATGAAAGATTTGATGACCCCCTTGGCAAATAGTTCATATTTCTTTTTTCGTTCATGATTAAATTTATCCGGATTTAAATAGGAATCCAGGGAACTGTCAGTTTCATGTTGACCGGAAATCCTATCTAAAAAATTTGCCTCCATATTGCCTCCATGCGGCCTGCAATTCACCTCAATTAAAACTGGTCCATTTTCATCAAGCATATACTCACCATGAACCGGACCATATTGAATTCCTAAAGCATCACATACATCATAGGCATATTCGACAATTTCTGATTCGCCAAGAGTCAATTCATCAACAGTTTCATCATAATCATAAATATGACCCCCTTCAGATGTATTAACCTTATTATACTTCCAGATTGTAGTTACACGATGGACACCCTTGCAGGATACAGTATTTACCACATATTCCACACCATCAATAAATTCCTGAATCAATATGCCATTTATATCATTTCCATAAACGCCCTTCAATGAAAATAATTCATCAATATCCCTAATCATCTCCTGTTTATTCATACAGATCTTAACGCCAACAGATGCCGCACTGTAAACAGGTTTTACAACAACCTTTTTCAAGCCTTCCCTTTCATAATAGTCAATGGCTTCCTCCACTGATTTGACAACGTTTCCCTTAATGCAGCGAAGGCCGTTTTCAGCCAAACGATTATGCATTTCATCTTTTAAAGTCATCGCATCAATATTTTCAATAGGATTGCATAAAAGATTCAAATCATTGGATAATCTGGTGGCCAGTATTACCCCTTCTTCAGTTCCTGGAACAATCAATAAGGGATCATATGCCTTAACCATTTCAAGTGTTTCTTCATAGGAATCCTTTTCATAAATCAAATCAAAATCATTATCTATCAAATCATAACAGCTTCTAACATCCTCGATGTAATGTTTTGCTTCATCTGAGTCATTTTGAAGCTTCAATTCCAAAATAATGGGATTGTGATTTCTATCGATAATGTCTTGAACATAATTAATACCCGTCGACATGCATTGAACAATGATTATATTACTCATGATTACCACTTATTTATAATAATTTAAGAATGAAATAATATTAAGCTATTCCCTTTTTAATTTTTAATTGTAATTACAGTATTGTTTAAACCTAAAATTTGCGAAAACTCTATATCATCGGCTATTTCATTTAATTTTGAAATATATACAGAGTCCAAATCAATATCCTCCTTTGGATTGTAGCTAATTCCAGAATTTTTAATTGAAATTCTCATAGAATCATCTTTTTCACGAATTATTATATCAATAAAATCCACCTTTTCGTTTGCATCAATAATATAAAATACAATTTCCTCAAGAGCCGAACTTACAGGATAGGCAAATCTGGAATCAGATAAAAACTTTTTAACCTCCTTGGATAAGTTAATGGCATCCTCTTTATTTCCCTCAATTGTAAATTCAAACCTGCGCTCATTGTCATCATAACGTCTGTTTAGGAAAAATCCGGAATATTCGCCGTCTGTCTTTCGGGCAATATATCTGGAATATATGAAAATGAACAATAGTGTCAATAGTTCAGCCGCTACGAATGAAATCCAAAAACCGTACACACCAAAAAGGCCTGACAATACATATGCTAAAATCACAGGAAGAATAAACCCTTCAAGAAGTATGATTAAATTCGCCAACTTATTAAACTCCACGGATTGGGCATAGAATAAATACATGTAATTTATGCTGAATCCTAAAATACTTAAAGAGAATATTCTAATAACATTCAACACCGTAGGAATATAATTTGGATTGGTTACATTGAATATGAACAGTACTGTTTGCGGGAAAATTAAAAACAGCAATGTGAAGAATATTCCGAATGCAATAACTATCTTTAGGGACTTATCAACAACATATTTTACACCATTATAATCCTCTTCATTATAATAAACCGTTACAATAGGCAAAAGTGCCTGAGAAGTACCTAGAATGAATATTTCCACCAAAAATATAGTGTTCTGACACATGTTCAATGCTGAAAGACCAAGTTCTCCCAAATATATGCTTATCAATGAATTCAAAAATAAAAATTTCAACGCTATATACAATGGTATTGAAGAAATTGAGAATCCCGCTTTACAAATACCTGCCAAATAGCCGGTTATCTGTGAAAATTTTACTTTAATGAATTTTAATGATCTTTGAGGATTGAAGAAATATACGGTGATATAAATTGCCGATACGACTGAACCTAACGTGAGTGCAAGTCCAGCTCCTGAAATTCCCATGTTTAAGAACTTCATGAATACTACATCAAAAATCATATTTATGAGATTGCAAATCAAAAAAGCATTGAATTGTAGTTTAATAAAACCATCTGTTTTAACGAAATAAGCTAAACATACCATATATGACATGAATAAAAATCCTGGTATAGCCATATAATAATATTCACTGATAAATGCTTTCAAGAGATTAGAATCTGTTAACGACCCAATTATGAAATCAGGAAAAGCATAACAGAATAAGGTCAAACATAAAATGGCGATTACTGTAGTTACAATTGAAATCGTAAATATGGCATTTGCTTTTTCATCATCAAAATCTGTTTTTGCACCCGTGCATAAAATACTGCCGCCTATTCCCATCATCCAATAGATTACATTTTCAAAAGACAACAGAGGCTGCATGCTTTGAACAACAGACAAATATATGGGGCCCATAAAAAGGCTAATGAAAAATGCATCAACAATAATTGCAAAATTGCCTGCTATTGAGGCCATCAATGTTGGAAAAAACAATTTTTTGAAGTTATTATTCAATAGCTTAAAATTTCTCTCATATTCCATTATTATCTTCAGTCCAGCACTTCTTTTGTGTATTGTTTTTCTTGATTAAAAACATACTTCAAAACTATATTTGATTTGGGAATATAAAAATATTATTTTAAATATGAAAAAATTAAATTTTTAAAAAAAAAAGCAGCTAAAAATCAGAATAATGATACAATAATAGAAAAAATTGGAAATCGATTAAATCTCTTCATCATCAATTTCCTCATCATCGATTACATCCTGGGAATAATATTTATATCTGTAAGACATCTTGAAACCGGACATAACCTCTCTTTTAGGTCGTCTTTTACGTCTAATAACAGGAGCATGGGCATCCTTAAATTGTTTTTGATAAGGTTTGGCCAAACATTTGTTTTCACGATAATATGTAGCATTCCTATGTCGGGCATGGGGTGCCTTATACATCCTTTTTCTAAGCAATCTCCTGCTACTTGTAACACGTCTTATCACAAAAATCACTTATCTGTTTCTATTCTTATTTTTTGTTGCAGATTTATCTAAAGTAGCTTGAATTTCATCGATTCTTTCGACAACCACTTTAATAGCTTGTTCTCCTTGACGGGTAGGATTGATTCCTTGTTCAACAAGCAATGCATCTCTAATATCTCTTAATCTATCAATAGAGTCGATTTTCAAAATATTAAAGTAAAAAAATGACTAATTCCTCCATTATTAATTATATTTTT
>NZ_JBGVOG010000126.1:0-21744 GCF_045126245.1 Methanobrevibacter sp.
AACTTAAAATTCTAAAGTATTTCATTGAAGTCTGTGAAGAAAATGACCTGACTTATTTTTTGTATGCTGGAAGCTTGCTTGGCGCTATAAGACATCAGGCATTCATACCTTGGGATGACGATATCGACGTAATCATGTTTAGAGAGGACTTTGAAAAATTAAACAAAATCTTTGAAGAAAATATTGATGACAGATTTAAATTCTTTAATGTTCTAAATGAAGAAACATACCATTATACCTGGGGAAGACTAACCCTAAAAAACACCCTATTCAAGGAATGGTGGGGTGATCAAGTTGACTACACACCGAATATCTTTTTGGACATCTTTATTTTGGATAATGTTCCAAGCAACAAAATAAAAAAGTTTGTTCATAAATGGACATGCTTCTTTTTAAATATGCTAACATCATATTCCATCCTCAAATTTAAAAACGAGTCTAAAATAAAAGAAATAATTCAGCAAACAATCCACTACACAATAAAGATTCTTCATATTTCCCCAAACAGTATTAAAAAGAGATGCGTGAAGGAATTCACAAAATACCAATATGAAGACTGTGAAGAAGTCTGTGATTTCCCATCAGAAAACATGATGCAAATGTCCTTTAGAAAAGATTGGCTGCCTTTAAAAAGAGCAAAATTCGAAGACATGGAAGTGAACATACCCAACAATTTCGATAAGATATTAAGAATGGACTTTGATGAGTATATGGAACTTCCACCAGAAGAATCCCGATTCAATGGCGCTCCCGAAGAAATTGATTTTGGGGAATATTAAAATAGAAAACTAACTTTTAAAAATAGATTCTGCCAATGTGATATCAAAAGGACGGGTTATCTTAAAATTGCCCGGATCTCCAGGGAATAATTTTACATCCCTATCCCTTAAATGGAACAGCATCATGGCTTCATCCAATTTATCTATTTCATCATCTGACAAATCCTCATAAATTTCCAAAAATTCGTCAATGTTGAAAGATTGTGGAGTCTGTGCATGGCATAAATGCTTTCTTAATGGAATATCAGTGAGTTTTCCTTCTTCTTTAGATTCGAATATGACATCTATGGCCGGTACGGCGGCGCTTGCTGCACCTGTCTCAATAGCATATTTAATGCTGTCTTCAATTATTTTTTCAGATACAAATATCCTTGATGCATCATGGGTTACTAAAATAGAATCCTTTTCGCAATTTTGGTTTTTCATATACTGAATGGAATTTAAAATAGTTCCATTACGAGTCAAACCTCCCTCAATGACTACAATTTTATCGTTATGTGGGAAGTATTGCTCCATTAATCTTTTTGTCTTATCAATGCAACTTTTTGGAGAGGATACAATAATCTTATCAAAATCCTTAACATTTAAGTACTTTTCAACTGAATGAACCAGAATCGGTTTATTGTTGATTTTAACAAACTGTTTAGGTATTCCCTGCTTTAATCTGCTTCCTATGCCTCCAGCCAACATAGCTGCACAAATCATCGAATCATCCCATTATAATTTATTCCAAAATTCTTCAAATGCCCTTTCCGGGCTGATTCTATCAATAATAACATCATAAGTAAAATCAACGGTTGCAGAGCGAATGCCATATTCCTCACATAATTCCTTCATGATGATAATCGTATTTTTTCCTTCAAAAAGAACTCCTGAAGCCTTCTCATCAACTACAATTTTCTGACCATATAAAACGCCTAAAGTATGATTTCTACTTACGTTTAAAGTTGAAGCAGTGATGATATCTCCAAAACCGCAGTAATCATCAACAGTGTTCCTATTACCGCCAAATTTTTCTATTAGGTCTTTAGTTTCATTATAAGTTTTTGTGAATACTGAAAAACGTGCATTGTCATTAATTTTCATTCCTTCACAAATTCCCTGCGATATGGCAATTACATTTTTGATTACACCACAATATTCTACACCGATAACATCATCTGTGGCAGAAACCTTGAATTTGGAAGTTGATAATGCTTTTTTAACTTTTTCAAGATACTGTTTGTTTTCACATGCAATGGATGCTGAAGAAAATGTTCTTCCAACCATTTCAGAGGCAATATTTGGTCCGGACAAAACCGCGGCAGACATGCCAATTTCCTCTTCGATGACAACACTCATTCTTTTTTGAGATCCCTTTTCAAGACCTTTGGCGGTATTGACAATGACACAATCATCAGAAATAATGTCCTTTAAACTGCGGCTAACTTCCCTTATTGTAGATGAAGGCAATGTTAAAAAGATTACTTCAGCATTTGCCAATTCATTTAAATCATTTATAGCTACGATATTGTCCTGTAAACGAATATTCGGAAAATAATCCTTATTAAAATGTGTTTCATTTATGCAATTGGCAACATCCTCTCTTCTAGCATATAACAAAACATTTTGAGTATTATCACAAACAGTTTGGGAAATTGCAGTTCCCATTGCACCTGCACCAACAACGCCAATATTAGAAAACATGATTTAATATTTGATTTTTTAATATAAAAAATTAATACTTGCCAAAATCAAGAATTTCCGGTGCAGCATTATACCTGTCTTCTTCCGGAGGAATTTTCATATAGTCCCCATAGATTTGTGTTAAAAGCTTATCATAATTTTTAGGGATTCGGACTTCAAAATCTTCAAATTTGGCTTTGATTGCAGGTTCGAAATCACTTCTTTGATAAGCCATATACCCCGCGAGATTAAAACAGTCAACAACTCTTTCAGTTTCCCTATAGCTGAAAAATGTCATTTCTTTTGTAAGCAATTTCTTCCAAAACTTCTTGTTTATAGGAATGAAATTTAAAATATCATAAGCCAAATGATGCAATTTAGTTCTAAATTTTGTATACATATCCATTTTAATACATGAATTGATGACAAATTGATAACAGAAAGTATATCCATAATGATGCAGTTTTCCTAAAAAGTCACTATTAGGAAGATTATCTAGAGGAAACAAATCTATATTAATACCCAATTCATAATTCACATAAGAGGTGTACCATCGACCAAAAGTAGTGCCTTTAAGTGAAACTTTCGCCAAGGAACCGAAACAATCATCTATATAATCCATATGTATCAAATCATATTTATCCGGCAATTGCTCGTAAAGAACTTCTAAAGCTTTATCAAAATCTTCTCTAAATAAAATTATATCAATATCATCATCCCACGGAATAAATCCTTTATGCCTTATTGTTCCTAAAAGGGAACCTCCATACATATAGTATTTTAAATCGTTTTTATCTAAAATGTTTACAACATCCTTGAGAATCATTAATTCAAGTTGTTGTATATGCTTTATTTCCTCATCACTATATTTTCTAAATTCATCCCTACTCATAAATTATTTTCTATTTAAAATTGTATATAAATTTATGTAAAACAAGAAAAATCTTTTTTAAGGGAATGGATAATGTTCCATTTGTTATAAAAAAATATAAACGATTTAGTGAAATTAAAGACATTCAATATTGTATAAATGTTAGGAAAATTGAAAAATGCAAAGAAATTTAATTAATTGAATAATTATCCAGTGGCTTTAATCAAACAATTTAAATAACATTTTAAAGTTACTATTTTTATGAACAGGAAATACATAATTGCCATCATTGCAATACTTTTAATAATTTGTGCTGGTGCTTTTTCAGTTACACATCTCTCAAATGCTGGTTCTGCATCCACAAGTATTGATGCAAACGCACTGGAAGACAGAGGCAACCTAGTTGTCGATGCAAAAAGTTTAGACGAAAGCAAAGGATTATATCACACAGACAGTGCCGACACCAATGCTATTTTAGTTAAAAACGGAGGAGTTCTGAAATTGGTCGACTCCCTTTTAAATAAAACAGGTGATACACAAACTTCAGGAGATGACGCTGACTTTTATGGTGTCAATTCCGCAATTTTAGTAAATACCAACGGTACTTTGGATATTTCAAATGTTGAAATCATCACAAATTCCAAAGGGTCAAACGGAATTTTCGTAACCAACGCTGAAGCTTCAGGCAATGGCTCTTCACAAGGCTCAGGAGACGGAGGCCAACCACCAGAAGCAACCGGAAATGGCGGGGCAGGACAAGGCTCAGGAGACGGAGGCCAACCACCAGAAGCACAAGGCTCCGGTGAAGGAGGTCAGGCCCCTGGAGGAAACGGTGGCGGACCTGGCGAGACCACAGTTGAAGGAAACACACAGGCAAATATAGAAAATGTGAAAATCACAACACATTCAGACAAGTCAAGAGGTCTTGATGCAACATACAACGGTATAATCAACGCCGTTAATGTAATCATCAATACTGACGGTCAAAGCTGTGCAGCTCTTGCAACCGACCGCGGAGAAGGCCAGGTGCATGTTAAAAACTCAGAAATCAACACTGGAGTAAGTAAAGATTCAGGCAGAGGTTCACCTTTAATCTATTCAACAGGAAACATTACCTGCGAGAATACCAAAGGTACCGCGTATGTATCACAAATCGCATGTATTGAGGGTAAAAACTCAATTGAATTAAAAGACTGTGACCTGACAGGTTATGCGGAAGGTAACAGAAAAGATGGTGATGCTTACGTTGATTTGGGTGGAATATTCATCTATCAGAGCATGAGCGGTGATGCAGATGTTGGAACATCACATTTCTCAGCTGAAAACACCAAACTGACAATAGCTGAAGACTCATCAGTTTACTCCGAAGCTCCAATGTTTCATGTTACAAACACAGCATGCGTTATCGACTTGGAAAATACCGAGTTGAGCTTTGGCAGCGGAACATTCCTAGAAATTGCCGGTCAAAGCCAATGGGGAACTCAGGGTTCCAATGGAGGAACAGCTGAAGTAAACACAAATAATGAAAAAATAGAAGGAAACGTTATTGTTGATTCAATTAGTTCTTTAACTTGGATTATGAAAAATACAGAGTTTAAAGGAGCAATCAACTCCACAGGAAACACAACTGTTAACGTTGCTGAAGGATCCACCTGGACCTTAACCGGTGACAGTTCCGTTTCTGCTCTGGAAGTTTCCGGTAATATTGACTACGGTTCATACACTTTAACCGTAAACGGTCAAAAATACACTAGTTCAAATCCTTATAAAGGATAGGAAAGATTAGTTCTTTCCCAATTTTTATTTTTTTAGCAGTCAAAACCTGCTTCATATACTTCTTTTAACAATTCAGGCTGGGATTTTGCATCACCGATAACAGTGAAAACAGCCTTTTCTGTCGGGTTTTTTGAAAAGCTGATGAAGTCCCGGATTCCTGTCAATGCATTGCCGTTTGAAGAGCCTGCGGAAGTTATGATATAGTAATCCTTATCTTCCAAGTGGTTAAATATAGGATAGCATCTGTCAAAGAATCTTTTAAGTGTTCCGCACATGGAATAGTAATAGATTGGAGTGGCATATACAATTACATCAGCTTCCATCATCTTGTCAAGGACTTCAGCCAATCCATCTTCCTGGAAACATTTCATTTCAGGAGTCTTGCATTTCATGCATGCTTTACAAGAGTGGAATCTGATTTCTTCCAGATTATATTTCACAGCAGCATTGTCCGCATCAAGGGCTCCCCTTACAAATTCATCACATAAAGTATCTGAATTTCCACCTATTCTCGGTGAAGAACTTATAACAATAACCTTTTTACTCATCTTCAATCCATCCTTTCGCTTTTGAAACATCACCCATGAATCTAATTCCTTTTGAAAAATTGAGTTCTGGATATGTTGTCTGCAAATCGCTTACGCATTTGTCAATTCCGGACCCCCCGGAAGTGCAGAATGCCTTGATTGTTTTTCCGCTCAAATCAACACTTTCTATGAAAGTATTGATTATTGTAGGTGCTGTATACCACCATACAGGAAAACCGATAACAACAGTATCATAACCTGAAACATCACAGGATTCCTTAATTGGAGGTCTGAATTCCTTGTCGTTCATTTCAATTGTTGATCTTGAATTCTTATCTGTCCAGTCAAGGTCTTCAGGAGTGTAAATCTCTTCAGGCACAATTTCAAAAATATCATAATCATTTTCGCCAGCTATCTTTTCGGCAACGCTTTTAGTTACACCGCTAGCTGAGAAATAAGCTACTAAAACATCACTCATTTTATCACCTATTTAAAAATTAAGACATTATCATATATAAAATTGTTTATACATGCAACAATTAAAGAAATAATCGCATTAACTAAAATCAATTTTAATTTTTTCTCAATTTCAACAAATAATATAAACGAATAAAAACAAATTATATAACAGTATAAATTAATGAGGTAAAAAAATGTCAAAACCTGTTGTTGCAATAACAAGGCCACAAGATAGAGCAAAAAAGGCTTGTGAAATTGTTGAAAAATTAGGAGGGGTGCCGGTACTTGCCCCAACTCTTGATTTGAAACCAGTAAATACCCAATCACTAAAAGATTTAGTTGCAAAAAAAGACGAACTTGATTGGATTATATTTACATCCCCAACAACAATAGTTTCACTGAACAAATTTTATCCGGATTTTATAAAAACCTTAGACTGCAAATTGGCAGTTATTGGAAACAAAACCGGGAAACTGGCTGAAAAGCAAGGATTGACTGTTGATTTGATGCCCGAAGACTTCACAGCAGAAGGCCTTATTGAAGAATTCAAAAAAAGAGAGATTACAAATCAAACAATAGGCATTCCGAGAACCGCTTCTGCAAGGCCTGTTTTACCTGAAAGCTTAGAAAAACTTGGAAACAAGGTAATTTTAGCTGAAGCTTACAAATCACTCTTTCCAATGGACGATGCAAAAGTTAAGAATTTGATAACTAAAATCAGAAACAAGGAAATTGATGCGATAACATTTACCAGCCCACTGACTGTTGAAAACTTCTTTACAATAGCTGAAGACAAACAGGAAATAGCTGAAATGTTGAATGAAAACCTGTTGACAGTTTCAATCGGCCCCATTACCGCAAAGGTTTTAGACAAATACAACGTTGATCACATTTACCCAGATACATATACGGTTCCAGACATGATGGAACTATTATTTAAAACATTGAATAGGTGTTAGAATGATTACCATTTGGCCACAATATTTGAATAAAAACTTAAGTCTTTCCGAAGGCCGCAAGATTTCACTAGAGGATGCAGTTAAAGATCCCACTATAAGTGACATTGAAAAGGCCCTGAAAAGACTAGGACTACAGTATAACGTGCAAAAAGAGTTTTCATATCCTGGAAAATGGTATGAAAAATCAGGAAGAGTTTTAGTTGAATGGGATAAGACCAAACTGGAGCTTATCCGTGAAATCAGTTTAAAGATAAAAGAATTCAAGAAATGATTACTATGGAAATGCCACAGCTAATGACTCAGCAATACCATCAGGCAAGAGAAATCATTGAGCAATCAAATGACATTAAAATCTATTCCCATATCGATTGTGATGGTATCTGTTCAGGCGCAATATTATCAACCATCCTTGACAGACAAAATAAATCTCATGACATTGAATTTGTTAATTTGGATGTCCTAGATGATATAGAACTTGACCACGAACTTACAATTTTCTCGGATTTGGGTTCCGGTCAGAGAGTTGATACAAACGCAAAAGATTCACAAAAAATCATAATATTGGACCACCACCCTCCATTAAGGGATCTCGACTATAAAAACGATAAGAATTACACTTATCTGGAAATCAATCCACTGCATCATGGGATTGACGGGTCATACTACGTTTGCGGCGGAGGATTATGCTATTTTCTAGCAAAGGAATTTGGATACAATGATTTAAGCTGGATCGGAGTTCTTTCAGCTATTGGAGATATGCAAAATACAAAATCAGGACATTTTGAAGGTTTAAACGAAATCATTCAACAGGATGCGATTGATGGAGGTTATCTTGAATTAACCAAAAGCGACATCAACATTTACGGGCGCAACACCAGACCGTTATTTGTTGCCCTTTCCTATTTCAGTGATGTGAAATTGCCGATTACCAACAATACCACTGAAACCATGGCTCTTTTAGAAGAACTCGGAATTGATGAAAAGCATAACCGAAAAACGCTCAATGAACTGACCATGGAAGAAAAGGCAAAATTATACCAGAAACTAGTTGAGATGATTTCAAAAGTGGTTCCAGGAAAATATGTAAGATACATACCTCAGCTCATCATTGGAGACTCATATACATTTCTAAAAGAAGATGAAGACAGTTTCTTAAGGGACGGATCTGAATTTTCTACAGCCATGAACGCATGCGGAAGAAATCATGAAGAAAAAGTGGCAATGGAAGTTTTAAAGGGAGATAGAATCGAAGCACTTGACGAACTTGAAGCTATCAGTAAAACTCACCGCTATAATTTAGCTACTGCAATATCCGCAGTTGCCGAAAGTGATGAAACCCATATAATAGAACTGGAAAATCTCCAATACTTCGACGGCAATGGAATTAAACCTGAAATTGTCGGAACAGTAACCGGAATGATTTTAGGATACTGCAATTGGAAAAAACCAATTATCGGATTTACACAAAGCGATGAGAAGGGTCTTAAAGTTTCTCTTAGATGTTCAAGATTGCTTTCATATGATGGAATTCACTTCGGGAATATCATTCGAGAAATTGCCTCTGAAGTTGGAGGTACTGGCGGAGGGCATGCAATGGCATGCGGTGCATACATTCCAATAGACAAAAAAGACGAATTCATTAACTTGTTTAATGAAAGTCTAAATAACAAAATTACAAATTAATTTATATAATTTAAGAAATAAATATTAAAATACTAATTTATATTGGGGAATGAATTATGAAAACTTTTAAAAAGAGAGGTGCTCTTACACACTTTCAAATATTAAGTGAAATTTCAAAGCAAGACCCTCATCTCAAACAAAAAGATTTGGCTAAAAGTTTAGGGATTACAATACAGGCTGTTTCTGAAAATATTAAAACTTTGATTGAATTAGGTTATATTACCTCTAAAGACGGTAGGTCACCTTATAAAATTACCCAAGCCGGTATTGATAAGGTAAAAAGAGATGCCATAAGTTTAAGAAAGTATACTGATTCCGTTTTAGAAACTATGAATCATTACAAAACTATTTGGCCGGCAATTGCAGATGAAGATTTAAAACAGGACGATGTTGTTGGACTTTACATGAGCAATGGAGTCTTATATGCCCATAAAAAAGAAGAAAATGCAACTGGTGTTGTCATGGAAGATGCTGAAGCCGGCAGAGATGTATCATTGACAAACCTAACAGGCATTATTGACATGACAGTCGGTGAAGTTACAGTCATCATCGTTCCAACAATTAAGGATGGAGGTTCCAAAGCCTCTGATTTAGAATTAATCAAAACAATTTTTGAAAATGGAACAAATAGTGGTGCTAAAATCGACAAGGTTGCTGTCGCAGGTACTGTTGCACGTGCCATTGCAACTATCCTCGATATAAAAATTGACATTGAATTTGCAGCCCCTCAAGCAACCGCAAATGCCGCTCGTAAAGGATTGAATGTTATTGCAATTTGTGTCGGAGACATGAGTAAAGCATTTATCCGTGAGCTGGAAAATGAAAAAATTAAATTCAATATTATTGATGGTGGAAAATAATTAATTTTCTATTATCATCTTTAATAATCTGGCGGCTAGTTCAGTTGAATTAGCTTCATTCTTTTTTATAATCTTTATATATTCATCGACATTATCTTTTGATTTTTTAATTTCATCCAGAATAAGTTGGCTTTTAATTTCATTAATCTCTAAAAGCGTGGGGATTTGCTTTTCAGAAATCCTATTCGATTTTTTAATATTGTTGAACCTTGAAATTTCATCTTTTGAAACTAAACTAAATGCATAACCTGTTTTGCCTGCACGTGCTGTCCTTCCAATGCGATGGGTGTAGTCATCCGCATTTTGAGCCACATCATAGTTTATTACCACATCAACCCCATCAATGTCCAATCCCCTTGCAGCCACGTCGGTTGCAACCAGAATATTGATGTTTCCATTTCTAAATTTGTTCATAACCTTGTCTCTAGCTTTTTGGGTCATGTCCCCATGCAATGCATCGACATTGAATTCCTGCTTTTTCAAGTGTTTTTTTACAAAATCAACACTTTTCTTGGTATTGCAAAATATTAAAACAAGTTTCACGTCATAAGCTCTAATTAAACGAGTTAATGAATCAAATTTATCCTTTATATCACATTTATAGAAATATTGGGTAATTTTTGGGAGGTTTTTCTTATTTGAAGAAATTTTAATAAATTTCGGATTTTTTTGGTATTTTTTAGCAATTTCCCGAATTTCAGAAGGTATGGTTGCTGAGAAAAGTAAGGTTTGCCTTTGACTTGGAGTATTGGATAATATTTTCTCAATATCTTCCTTAAAACCCATTTCCAACATTTCATCAGCTTCATCCAACACGACACTTTCGATGCCTATTAAATCCAGATTTCCCCTTTCGATATGATCAATTACGCGACCCGGAGTTCCAACAATAATGTGGACTCCTTTTTTTAAAACCCTTGTCTGTTTTCCGATTGGTTGGCCGCCATAAACGGCCAAAACTTTAAGTTTTTTAATTTTGGATCCTACACGGCCAATCTCATCTGCAACCTGCATGCATAACTCTCTTGTAGGGCACAGGATAATGGCCTGAGGTGATTTGTCCGGAATGAAAATCTTTTCCAAAACGGGAACTGCAAAGGCGATCGTTTTGCCTGAACCAGTTTGCGCTTGTGCTGTTATATCGATTCCTTTTAAAGCTTCTGGAATTGCCTTCTGTTGAATGGGTGTTGGTTTTGAAAAACCCATCTCTAGAATGGCCTGCTTAACTTGTGATGAAATGTTAAAATCTTCAAAACTCATTATATTAATATTTAAAAAAATAGCTATTTAACCATTTAGACTAACTTTGATTGGTGTGATTTTTGTGGAAATTCGGATAGATATTCAAAAATTTCACCACTGTCATTCATGATTCCATTTTTTGAAGTGACATCTCTAAAAATCTCCATTAGTTTAGTGTTTTCAGGTGAAGGAATTGCATAATCCCTGCCAAATTCATCGACATATCTTTTTTTTAATCCTGGAAAATGCTCATCCAATTTTTCATAAAAGTATTGTCTGCTGCCATCCCTTAAAGTTAAGCCCATTTCAAAACAGATTATCCCCCTGACATCAGCTTCAATGCAATATCCAAGGAGTCTTTTAATGTTGTCTTCAGTATCGTTTATATAAGGTAAAATTGGACATAACCAAACAACAGTCGGAATTCCGGATTCCTTTAGAATGCTTAAAACTTCCACCCTTCTTTTTGTTGTACATACATTAGGTTCCAAAATCCTGCATAGATTCTCGTCTGCAGTCGTTAACGTCATTTGAACAACCACTTTTGATTTCTCATTGATCTTTTTAAGCAGTTCCAGATCTCTAAGTATTAAATCTGATTTTGTTATGCAAGTAAAGCCGAATCCATATCTGTATATCAATTCTAAAGATTTTCTCACATATTGCAAATGTTTTTCAAGCGGTATGTACGGGTCGCACATAGACCCTGTTCCAATCATTGCTTTAGGTCTTTTAATAAGTTCCTTTTTTAGCAATTCAATAGAATTCCGCTTAACTTCAATATCTTCAAATTTATGGTCCATCCCATAAACTCCGCTTCTTGAATCACAATAGATGCAACCATGTGTACATCCCCTATAGAGATTCATTCCATTTTTTGAAGATAATATGCTTTTGGATGTTACATAATGCATAAAATTAGTTTATAAAAAATACTATATAAAAAAGCACTAAGAGCCGATGAAAAGTATTATCAAATAAAAAGCAACATAAAATAAAATATGCAACAGAAAAACATTACAGGATTTGACAATGAATACACAATTAAAAAGCACCCTGACATAAAAGATGTCCAAATTATTGAAGATAAAAACAATTTCCCCATTAGTTGGCTCAACCAACAGGGATATTGCGAATATCAGATATATCTCGAGTACATGGAAGGTATTGAAACTGCACCTACCGGCGCAATGACCCATGGCAGTCAAATCCACCAGCAGCTTGAAGACATCTTTAAGCAAGATGCAACTCCGGCAACCTTTGAAGAGGTTGTAGAAACATCAAAAAGCGAAGCAAGCATGTCAAGAGAATGCTTTGTAATTTCTCCCAGTTACGGCATAAGAGGGTATATTGATGAAATATGGATGAAACCGGATGAAATTGTGATAATAGATGATAAGCCTGGCCGCACACCATATCAATCAACAATGAATCAAGTTAGGGCATACTGTCTAGCTTTTAAGGACATGACCAATGATTCCAGGAAAATCAAAGGTGCACTTAGAGAACGCGGTACCAACAATCTCTTTTGGATTGAAGTGTTTACTCCTGAAATTGAAAAAGAGATAGAATTTACAATAAATAGGATGCAGGGATTATTGGACGGTTCAAAACCTTTCATTCCAACTAAAAATCCAAACAAATGCAGATCCTGCAGATACAAAAGTTACTGTGAACATTCGAAAAAATAGTATATTTAAACAACTCTATTCAAACCTAAATATATTTTATTTTTTTTATAGATTTTCTCAAGTATTTCGTTCCACTCTTCGGCGGTAATCCTTCCTTTATTTGGAATTAAAGCATCAAGAGAAGACTCATTCAGGTTCAAAATATCCGCTAAAATGAATGATAATGTTTTCCCGGTTAAAGATAAGTCATAAGGATCATAACCGGTTACGGCTAAAACCCATAGATTTTCACGGGTGGCCTTTTTATATTCTTTTTTTAGAGATTCAAACCAACTGCAGATTTTATTATCCTCTTTACCAATACCTGAACCAATTGAAATATAATAATCTTCACCGTCAAAATCGATTGAACTTAAAGCATCATCAATCTTGGATTTAAGTTCCGGCGAATCGAGACTTAGTTCATATTCATTGTTTGCAATATAATGGGATACGTAGTTTTCAATTTCCTTTTTATTTTTAAAATATCCTATTGGTTCCAATCTATCGGAATCAACATCACACAAATCAAAAATAAGGTCTTCATCAACTTCACAAACTTCATAACCATCAAGCTTATGTGACTTATACTCTTTAAAGTCAAGACAATAATTTTCCAAGTCTTCCTTATTTAAATACCATAATATTTGAACTTTTTTAATCATCATATCAAAAAAAAATAAAAAAAATTGAGCTTATCTAAGCTCATCGACAACAACAGTCTTTGTAATATAGGCCAAAATTCTGTCTTTATCTAAAAATTTGCCGATACCCCAATCAAAAATAATTGGAATCCAGAATATTTTAGATAAATTACGTACTATTGCCTGAGCCCAATTTATATATGCACCATTTCTTGAACGAACCTGCAAATACATTAAAGATTTGCCGACGGTAGCTCCTTTTATTTTTTCACAAGCTACAAAATAAGCCATAATCAGAATTGGAACAAGAACCGGGAAAATTTGATATACATAGTAAACATCAACAGGATTTATTACTAAAAAACATAAATAAGATACAATCCACATGAATGATGAAACAACAAAAAAGTCAAGAACATAAGCAATTATTCTTCTTGTAAATACAGATACCATTTTATCACCTTAACATACTCTTGGAACAGGATCGGCTATTGGCGCTTCAAGAATTCTTTCACCACCAATAGGTGTGTTGACGATTACATAATCCCCTTCAACCACTTCACCGATTATTGCAGCATTTTCACCATATTTTTCGCCTTTAATAGCCTCAAGGACTGCTTCAGCCTTATCCGCCTTAACGCCCATGACAACTTTTCCTTCATTGGCTACTTCAAATGGGTCAATTCCTAACATTTCAGATACAGCATGAACTTCATCTCTTATTGGAATTGCTTCTTGTTCAAGCACAACACCAACACCCGCTTTAGATGCCATTTCATTGATTGCATTTGCAAAACCCCCTCGTGTAGGGTCTTTCATTGCTGTAACTCCTCCGATTTCTAAAGCCTTTTTAATTATATTCCACATTGGAGCAACATCAGATTTTAAATCGGTTTCAAAACCGAAACCTTCTCTAAATGACATGAGACTCATTCCATGATCACCCAAACTGCCGGTTACGATAATCTTATCTCCTACTTCCAAAGTTGAATCACGAATGACTTCCCCTTTTTTAGCTAAACCAATACCTGTAGTCACCATTACAATTCCATCAAGTTTTCCTTGAGGCATTACTTTGGTATCACCGGTAATTACGGCAACATCAACTTCCTCGCAGGTTTCATTTAAGGATTTCATTATTCTATCCAAGTCTTCAATCGGGAACCCCTCTTGCATGATGATTGCATTAGATATAGCCAATGGACGTGCACCCATTACAGAAACATCATTGATGGTTCCTGCAGCTGAAATTCTGCCTATGTCTCCACCTGGGAAAAATAACGGATCGATAGTGTGACCGTCAGTTGTTAGGACAATTTCATAATCGCCCATAGGAATAGATGCACCATCATCTAAATCATCTAAGCTAATACCACCATTTACGCTCTTTTTTGTGATATTATCTAAAACTGTGCTAGCAATTAAGTTAGCCATTACTTCTCCGCCAGCACCATGATTCATATTAATTTTATCTTCTGACATTTTATCTCCTAATTCAATAGTATATAACAAGATAATATATGTAATAACAAGTATATAAAATTATGAAAAAAAGATATGAATTACATGATTTTAATTTTACAAAAGATTTTAAAAAAAGAATCTTGGGCACATCGGAAAATGTGCCCTGAAAGGCCGTATTTTTAGATTACTGCTTCAGCATAATGAATTGAATCTTCTGCAATCATTGCATCAAGTTCAGCGTCATTATACCAAACATCCAACAATTCCTGACATTCGCTGCTTAAATCACTGAGTGATCCGGCATCGTCAAAGCCTGAGCTTGAAAAAATACTGTCCACATCTATGGACTCTTCTATTACACTATTTTCAGCAGCTTCAACAGCCCACCCCTGAGCTAAACTGCATCCGACATAACCTCCAAGCCCGCCGGCTAAAGCACAGCCTGCAATCAAAGTTATGCAAATCGCATACCTGTTAACGTTCACATCATAAACATTTGAAATGATTGCCTTTGAACATATGGCGCCCACAGCAGCCCCTATGCCTGCACCTACAAGAATTCCTATAGCCGGATTTAATGTGTATCAAACCAGTAATCCATATGGTTTTTGTTAAAATTAATATTCCTAAAAATGCCAATGCCTCCTAAATTTTCAACGGCTGTATTGAATCCTTCGACTAAGCTAAAATTCCAAATTTTAAACATTTTTACCTCTAATTCCTCACGATTAATATTTTGAGGAACATTTGCTATTTTTTTTCTCTACAAATTTAGGTATTCTAAAAATTATTAATAAAATTTTTCGCGTGTAAGTGTTGCTTGCGGCAAAAACCAAAAAATAGATAATCAATAAGCAAAAATAGCAAATAAAAAGTAAAATTTAAAAAAAAAGAATTTAAAGAAATATCTTTAAATTAAAATTCCGTTGATAACACCATCTTGACCAGGTCTGGATGTTACCTTAGCATTACCTTCAGGAGTTTCCACAATTGCACCTTTGGTAATGATGTTCCTTCTTACGTAGTTAGGGTTTGCAGTGTTTTCAACTACATTAAGAATATCTACTACTTTGGTTTTGCCGTCAGCATCAGTGACATTGATTTTATTACCAGTAGCTAATCTGAGTTTTTCGTTTCCACCACGGGTTCTAATTTTTCTTAATTTTTTTTCATCTAATCTGGTTTCAGCTGGATCTCTACCTAATTCAGCTTTTCTTTTTCCACGGTTTGCAACATTTCTTGCACCGGATGGACTTCTAGTTGATTTTCCTTGAGAAATTGCCATTATTTCACCTAAATAAATATAATACATTAAATAATAATCGCAGTCTATAAGACTCTTTCAATTAAAACTGTAAGCAAGAAAAAATAACAGTTTAATTCTGAGAGCAAAAAAGAGCCCTAAAGAATAATGATAATAAGATATTACTTTATCATTATATATAAACTTTATTTTTTTAAAAGAAAAAAGTGAATTTATTTTTTATTTTTTAAAATAAAATTATCAACCAGCTTATCGAATTCCTCTTCAGTCAAGTTCTTATCAGAAGCCGCATCCAAAATTTTTTGGATTTCCTCTTCGGAAATTGAATCTCCTAAAAAATCAATCAGCAGTTCTCTTAAATCGCCATCATCAATGTATGCTTCCCCACTTGAAGAAACAAATTGTGAGTTGCCCTCATCATCCAGAGTATAATATGGAACTTCTTTCATAAATCAATCCCCAATGTTAACAAATTTATAATAAACTATGTCATATGGATCATTTTCAAAATGCCATTTGCAGTAAAGCAATTCTCCATCACCAAATTCAAAATTATCCTCCGAATCGGCACCCTCAACCTGAATAACAATATTTATGCCATCATCAATGTTTTCAACATCAATGCCCAGATCATCCAGGTCAATAACTATCTCATCATTATTTTCATCATTGGGAATGACAACGACAATTTCATCTTCAGGCATCTCCAATTCCCGACCATTCATGATTTCATCATCCACAACGATTATTTCATCATTTCCTTCAAATAATTCAATAGTATTGTTTTCCTTGTTGCTTTCCAATAAATAACCTTTAGCAAATAGTTCTTCAATGTCCAAACAACATGAAGGACAAGTAAAGTTTCTTTCGAGTAATTCTGAGCCGCATGAAGGACAATAATTTATTTTGACTATAATATTCACCTCAAAAAATCCATATTTAATATTACTATTTAATAAGTGATATTTAAAATAGTGATATGAAAAAAAGGATAATGGATAATTAGTAATTAGTATCCATTAAAAAATTTATTTTGGGAATTCCACATCTATTTTCAGATTTTATGGAACATATCTTCAAATCTTCAATAAACATGTTAAAGGACAGGAAAACACTATCACAATCAATGGCTATTTTGACATTGGAATTTTCCAAAATAGTCTTAGGGACATTGAACACATTTGATGCATTATCAACAAATACGGAACATGGAATGTTATTTTTATCGATAGCTAAAAAAATTCCATCTGAAATGCTGTAGTCTGCACAATAGCTATTTTTCCCATCAATTTTTCCAACGAACGTATCATTTATTTCGTCATAACTTGAAATTAACCTTTTTGTATTCATTTTAAAAACCTCACTCATAGTATATCCAGAATAACATATAATTAAAACCTAAGAGCGTCTGAAAACTAATATAACCTTCTCATTAGATAAATAGTTTAATATAAAGGCAATAAAAATGAAATTAAAATAAAAAATTGATTTAGAAAACTATTATTAACACTTCAATTAAATAATTATATAACAATCAAAAGGTGTCCCAATGGTAGAAGAGACAAAAGAACAATTAGCTCTTGAAGCGGAAATCAAAGCGCAAGCTCAAAAATTCATCACATACCTTAACTCAACCCTTCCCGAAAGTATGGAACTTGAATATGAAGGGTTTTACAGAAGAGGGTTTTTTGTAAGTAAAAAAAGGTATGCAGTAATTGAAGACGGGGAAATTATAGCCAAAGGACTGGAATTGGTTAGGAGAGACTGGGCGCCGATTGTTAAAAAAACACAAGAATCCGTTTTAATGGCTATTTTAAAGGAAGGAAATTCTGATAAAGCTATTGAAGAAGTAAAAAAAGTATTCAAAAGAATAAAAAATGGTGATGTTGACAATAAGGAACTTGTCATCCACACACAAATTACAAAGCCCCTTGACCAATACAAGCAAGTTGGACCTCATGTTGTTGCTGCAAGAAAAATAGAGGAACATGGCATTAAAGTTACACGAGGGACAATCGTGCAGTATATAATTGTAAAAGGAAAAGGATCCATTAGTCAACGGGCCGTACCATATGAATACAGTGAAGGATATGCATATGACAAAGATTACTACATCAACAATCAAATGATTCCGGCTATCGAGAGAATAATGTATTCCTTCGGATATTCTAAAAAAGACTTACAAGACCTTGCCCGCGGAGAGGTCCAGCAAAGTCTAGATGCATTTTTCTAAAAAAATTTATAAGATATTATAATTAAAATTATAATCATATGATGAACAATGATGACCGTGTTGTTTTTTTCGATATAGACGGCACACTACTTGACACAACAGCTTTTGCTGAAACTGCAAGAAAAGCAGCTATTGGATTGATGGTTGATAATGGTTTACCTTTAGACAAAGATGAAGCATATGGCGTTTTAAAAACAATCATACGTGAAAAAGGATCAAATTATGGTAAACACTTCAACGTATTAACCCAAGTTGTATTAGGCCATGAAGACCCAATGCTTGTAGCTCTTGGAATGATAACATACCACAATGTTAAGATAGCGCTTTTAAGGCCCTATGCAGAAACCATCGATACTTTAATTTATCTTAAAAGTCAAGGATATCGTCTAGCTGTAATTTCAAATGGGATTACAATAAAACAATGGGAAAAATTAGTCAGATTAAATGTATATTCCTTTTTCGATGCTGTAATTACATCCGAAGAGGTCGGTAAGAAAAAACCAGACAAGCTAATTTATGATGTGGCCTTAAGAAAAATGAAAGGAAATCCTGAAAAATCAGTGATGATAGGAAATAAATTTAAGGAAGATGCGTTAGGTGCCGTGAATGCCGGTCTAAGTGCAATTCTTGTAAATTCAGACATCACAGAAGATGACAGGGAATACATTAAAAAAGAAAAATTAGATATAACAATCATTGATAATATTGGTGATGTAAACACAGTATTATAATCACCAAATTAACTTATTTTTAAAAATCCAGTTCCAATGTTACTGGACAGTGGTCAGAACCGTATATTTCATTTAGGATTTCAGCTGATTTTACCTTATCCCGGATTTCTTCATTTACATAAAAGTAATCAAGTCTCCAACCGGCGTTTCTCTCGCGTGCACGGGTTCTGTAACTCCACCAAGTGAAATTATTCTCGCCTTCATCAAACATCCTAAAAGTATCAATGAAACCGGCCTGTTCAAGTTCATCAAGCCATGCACGTTCTTCAGGCAAATAACCGGATTTTCCTTCACAGTTTTTAGGATTGTAAACATCTATCGGATTGTGGGCGATATTATAATCTCCGGTAATTACAATATTTTTACCCTGGTTTTTTAGCTCAACAAGTTGTTCCAGCAATGCATTGCAGAAATCAACTTTAAAATCAAGTCTTTTGGCATTCATTCCGCTATTAGGGAAGTATATATTATATAAAATGAAATCCGGATATTCAATTCTTAAAACCCTGCCTTCACTGTCAAGCGCTTCAATGCCGAGACCTTTGACAACATCGACAGGTTTTATTCTTGAATAAGTTCCAACACCGCTATAACCTTTCCTTTCAGCCTCATTGAAAAATGAGTCAAAACCATCCACATCATCCAATTTCTTAGGAATTTTATCTTTAGTGGCTCTTACTTCCTGAAAGTTGATAATATCAGCATCAGTATTTTCAAACCAGTCCCAAAACTCTTCCTTTTTAGAAACTGCTCTTATTCCATTTACATTCCATGAAACCAACTTAATTGACATTATAATTCGACTCCATTATCAAGAGGAACTTCACGAAGCCATTTGATATCACTTTTATAAAGCATACGAATGTCTTCCACATCATACCTTATCATGGCCAACCTTTCAATACCCATACCGAAAGCCAATGCAGGCTGATTAATTCCCAATGGTTTTAACACTTCAGGTCTGAACATTCCAGCCCCACCAAGTTCAATCCAGCTTTCCTTTTCCTCCAGATAAATTTCACTTTCAGTAGACAAATAAGTATAAGGGAAATAAGCCGGTCTGAATCTTACTTCAAAACCTAATTTCTTATAAAACTCTTTTAGAACACCTAAAAGATTTTGATAGCTAATTCCTTCACCGCATACAAGTCCTTCTACCTGATGGAACTCCGGCAAATGTTTATAATCGAAAGTTTCCCTTCTGAATACCCTACCTACAGAAAACATCTTGATTGGAGGTTCATGTTCAAACAAGTGCTTTGTAGATATTCCTGTAGTGTGAGTTCTTAAAACACTTTGGCGCGCAATATCTTCGCTCCAATCATATTGCCAACCGGTTGAACCTGTATCCGCGCCGGTTTCGTGAGTTTCAGCAGTCAATTTTACCAAATCATCATCAGTCAAATCACAAGTTAAAGGGTTTTTTAGATAAAAGGTGTCCTGCATTTCACGTGCCGCATGATCCTGCGGTTGGAAAAGTGAATCAAAGTTCCAGAATGCAGATTCAACATATTCTCCGTTATCTTCAACGAATCCCATATCCAAAAATATTTCTCTTATTTCATCAATGATGACTCTTAACGGATGCTTTTTACCTGCAAATACTATAGGCGCTTCAGCATTAATATCATAAGGACGATATTGTAAGCTTTTCCATTCCCCTTCTTTTAATTGTTGGTGTGTTAATTGAGTAGCCTGTTCTTGAATGGTGAATCCTTCTTTTAGGATAGCTTCACCCTTAGGTAAAATTACAAAAGAATGTGAGGTTTCTTTTTTAATATCTAAAATATTTTTCCTGCCTGCAAGTTTTTTAATTCCGTCCATCAAATCATCAGTGAAAAGTTTAACACCATCAGCATTTGCTTTAAGATAGTTCAATGTTTCTTCATCCACATCAAGTTTGGATACAAAATCTTTACCAAAATCTGTGATATTAACCATTCCCTTATCGATTTCAGCCCAATTTTTACGACGTAACCAGCCAATAGCAATATTGGTTTCTTTTTTGTCCACACCGGTTTCATCGGCTAAATCTTTCATATGAATTTGTTTCTTATCCGCCAAAACATCCAAAATTCTACGTTCCGGAAGCCCTTTTTCAGCATATTCCACACCATCTTCAGTTAAAGAATAAGTTTTTTGAACTTCTTTTTCAACTTCAATGATATCTTTAGATGCAAGTGAACCCGCTGCACTCATTACAGATTTAATATCCATACCTGTATTTTGAGCAATCTCTTCCGGAGTGGCTTTAGGATTAGCCTCAAGCTCTTTTAAAAGTTTCTTTTCATAAATATGTAATTCACTAATGGTTTTTTTAATATCCTCACTCATTTAAACACCATAATTTTAAGATTAATAATATAATAATATATGTTAAAAAACATTTATAAATATGATGTTAATTACAAAAAAATAACTTAATTTAATAGAAAATAAAAATAATTAATTATGTCTGAAATTAATGAATCTGTAGAATTATTTGAAAATGGTTATATGTGCTCCCAGGCAGTATTTGCAGCATTTTCACCCGCCCTAGGTCTTGATAAAGAAATGGCATTGAAAATTGGAGCATGCTTTGGAAGTGGAATGAGCAAAGGAGAAGTCTGCGGAGCATGCACCGGCGCACTTATGGTTTTAGGTTTGAAATATGGTGAAAGTAAAGAGAAATCAAACGAAACATGCGAGAGATTTTTAGATGAATTTAAAAGCGAAAATGGATCTTACATCTGCAATGACCTGCTCGGTTGTGATATTTCAACTCCCGAAGGTGTGAAATCTGCAGTTGAAAACAATTTATTTAATGAATTCTGCCCAAAAATGGTTGAATCAGCTTCAAAAATTGTAAAAGAAATTATAAATGAATAAATTAAAAAAAGAAGTTATTCAAAATTAGATTTCAAATAACTTACAAAAA
>NZ_JBGVOG010000127.1:0-24209 GCF_045126245.1 Methanobrevibacter sp.
GATGCTGCAGCTGAACCTTGTGCTACGGAGTCAGGAATATCTTTAGGACCTTGTGCTACACCAGCAATGTAAACACCGTCAGTTAAGGTGTCAACAGGTCTGAGTTTTGGGTGAGCTTCCATGTAGAATCCGTCTGCAGATCTGGAGAGACCTAAGGTTTGTCTGAGTTCGTCAGATCCAGCAGAGTGTTCGAGACCAACACTTAATACAACTAAGTCGTAAGTGTATTCAGTTACTTTACCGAGTAAAGTATCTTCTGCTCTGATAGTTAAGGTTAAATCATCGTTTTCGAAGATTTGTGCAGGTTTACCTCTGATAAATTCGATTCCGTATTTTTCTTGAGAGGTTTTGTAGAACTCTTCGTATCCTTTACCGAATGAACGGATATCCATGTAGTAACAAGTTACTTCGGTGTCAGGTTCGTGGTCAATACATAATTGAGCGTTTTTCATGGAGTACATACAACATACTCTGGAACAATATGGTTTACCGATTTGTTCATCTCTTGAACCGACACAGTGGATGAATGCTACACGTTTAGGTTCGATACCGTCGGAAGGTTTGATAACGTGTCCACCAGTAGGACCTGATGCGTTAATCATCCTTTCAATTTCCATAGCGGTAATTACGTTTGAGAAACGTCCGTATCCGTATTGGTAAATTCCGGATGGGTCGAATGGGTCGTAACCGATAGCAGCTACAATAGTACCAACTTCTAATTCAATTTCAGTTGCTTGTTGATTGTGGTCAATAGCATCTGGTCCACATGCTTGTACACATAAGTTACATTCGATACAGTAGTCTTTATCGATAGTTGCACATAATGGTACAGCTTGAGGGAATGGGATGTATGCTGCTTTTACCATACCTACACCTTCGTCGTAGTAGTTAGGTATTTCGATAGGACAAGCTTCTTGACAAGCTCCACATCCAGTACATAAATCTTCATCGACATATCTTGGTTTTTTCTCAACTTTTACTTTGAAGTTTCCGATGTATCCGTCTACTTCGGTTACTTCTGCGTAAGAGATCAATTCGATGTTATCGTGTTTTGAACAGTCTACCATTTTAGGTGCTAAAATACACATTGAACAGTCGAGAGTTGGGAATGTTTTATCTAATTGTCCCATTCTTCCACCAATGGTTGGGTTTCTTTCTACCATGTAGGTTTTGAATCCCATGTCACCTAAATCTAATGCAGTTTGGATACCAGCTACTCCACCACCGATAACTAAAGCTTTGTTATCTACAGCTACTTTGGTAGCTTCTAATGGTTCGAGTAATCTTGCTTTAGCAACAGCCATACGTGTTAAATCTTTTGCTTTTGCGGTTGCTGCTTCAGGTTCGTTCATGTGTACCCAGGAGTCTTGTTCTCTTAAGTTAGCAAATTCAAATAAAAATTTGTTTAATCCTGCTTCTTCTACGCATCTACGGAAAGTAGGTTCGTGAAGACGAGGAGAACAAGCTGCTACTACAATTCTGTTTAATCCTTTTTCTTTGATGTCTTCTTGAATCATTGCTTGACCAGGGTCAGAACACATGTATTTGTAATCTGTTGCGTGAACTACGCCAGGTAAGGTCTTAGCATATTCAGCGACATCAGGACAGTCTACTACTCCGCCAACGTTTACACCACAGTGACAGACGTAAACACCTATCCTTAATTCTTCGTTGTTATTTATTTCTTCTGCCATATTAATTCACCTTGTACAAGTCGTGAAAAATATCTAATATATATAAAAAATTGCAATTTTAAAAATAGTGGTAAAATTTTACATAGTATTAGATATACTAATGTAGTATATACACACTTATAAACATTTCTATAAAAAATTTAGAGTAATGTTTATATATGATGACATGAAAACTGATATAAAATTTGTTTAAAACGAAAAAAAGAATATTATAAGTTTATTTGATGCAAATAGTGGACTTTTGTTTGTTATTAAAAAAATAATAAATTTAGGTTTGGATAAATTTTAATAATTTTACTGTAAAATCATGATAATTACTATGAGTGTAATCAAAATGATTACACATATTGCCTATGTCAGGCCATAATTGATCTTGATTAAAAAAAATAAAATTAACTAACGATACCCTCGCTAGTAATTTTAAATACACATTCTCCTTCAGGTAAATGAGGACTGTCAACTAAACGAGCAATTCTTTTACCTGCCAAACCTTTTTTAAGCCAAATTCTGTAAGTGGAAGCGTGCCCTAATACGTGTCCACCAATAGCTTTGGTAGGGCTTCCAAAGAATGAATCAGGTTTAGCCTGAACTTGGTTTGTTAAGAAAATAGCAACATTATAAGTGTTGGCAATTTGCTGAAGTGAATGTAAATGTTGATTTAATTTTTGTTGTCTGACAGCCAATGATTCTCTTCCAACATATTCTGCCCTGAAGTGAGCCATTAATGAATCTACAATAACCAATTTAACATTGACTCCACTTTGAATAAGTTCGTTGATCTTATCAACCATTAAGATTTGATGAGCTGAGTTAAAAGCACGTGCAACATGAATTCTACTTAAAACTTCATCAGTATCCAATTCAAATCCTTCGGCAATTTGTCTGATTCTTTCTGGACGGAAAGTATTTTCAGTGTCTACAAAAACACATTCCCCTTCAAGACCTCCGAGCTCTTTAGGTAATTGAACAGTAACGGCTAACTCATGAGAAATTTGACTTTTACCTGATCCAAATTCACCGAATACTTCAGTAATGGATTGGGTTTCAATTCCACCGCCAATTAAATCATTGAATTCTTGGCTGCCAACGGTAATATGGCCTACGTCTTTTCTCCTTTCATCAACTTCCAAAGCTGTTTCAAAAGTAATATTTTCAGCTCTACGAGCAGCTTCAATGACTTTTTCAGCGACACCTTCTCCAATTTCTGCTTTTACAGATAATTCTTTTGGAGTAGCTGTAGCTAATCTCATCATGTCTGCAAAACCTGCATCTTTTAATTTTTCTGCTGTTTTTTCTCCTACGCCGGGTAAATCTGCTAATTCCACCATAATAATCATTCCTTTTTATTTTAATAATATTTAGATATAATCTTTTTAGGATTCAACTTGCTTCTTTCTCTGTATTCATCAAAACTGACATTAGCTATGATTTCAACAGTTAATCCAGATAAATCTTCAAGTTTATATTCAATACCAGTAGTACCGTCTTCAACTATTTCAACGACTTCTTCTGTTTCCATTCCAATGAGCTCTTCGGCTAATTTGCCGAAAAATGTAGCTTGAATTTGACCGGTTTCATCTTCAATTTCAGTAGGTATCATTAAAGTATAATCCGGCTCATCAAACTCATATCCACAGTAATCACAAACATTCTCTACAGCTGTTTGTTCAACACTATCGTGACAGTTAGGACATTTTCTGAGAACATTTCTCTCCTTTCCAACTTCAACTATCTTACCGGTGACACAAACATTTGTGTCATCTTCTAATAAAGCTTCAATTGTTTTTGGAACATAAATAGCTTCAACCAATTCATCATAAGTAGGTAATTTTTCTTCTTCACTTTCACTGAGCTCCAAAACGGTAGTTCCCCTACTAACAACAGCTTCTATACGATTATCCATGTCTAAAGATATACGAGGATTTTGTAATTTGATTGCCTGACCAAGTTCCAAGTCCATTTTAGCATCATCATTCCATAATACTACTTTCATGGATCCTGTATCATCAGCAATTTCAATATTTCTTACATATCCGGTATCACCATTATCCCTGTCAAATTCACGAATTTCACTCATTTCAATTACTCTACCCATAACGATGATGTCCTGGTCATCCTCATCAACATCAGAAATTTTCTTATAATCATAAATTGCTTTTTCCAATGTAGCCAATTCAGGAATAAACATTGCAGCTGCTTGTTCTTCGGATAATTTTATTAATCTAGAACCGCTACCGATGTTTAAATCAACTTCATACATTCCAAGCCTGGTTCTAGCATTTTCAATTTGGTATGCATCACCGACATTATATTCTTCTTGTGCACGTTCGTTCCATAATGACAATTGAACTTTTCCAGATTCGTCTGCAAATAATATTGAACGGACAACGCCAACAGAGCCGTCATCCCTTTGGAATTCATTAACATCATTGACAGAAAGAATCCTACCGATGACATCAATTTCAACACCATCATCATTCATTGTTTGAATATCGCCAATGCGAGTAGGTGTTAATTGTTCCTTAATTCTTTCAAATTCCATTAATTCTTCTTCTGTTAAGTTTTCTGGATTAATAGTTATTTGGGTGTTAAAATTGGTGTTCATGGAATATCCTGTTTGAGTGTATTCATCAAATCTGACATTTCCACCAATGATTTTAATAATATTACCTTTATTTATAGGCAAACCGGTGTCATCGCCCCAAACAGTGACTCTAATGGCACCAGATGAATCAGCAACATCGAAATTACGTAACTTACCTTCAGTATTATCAGTTTTTCGTGTGAAAGTTTTAATATCCTGAAGTCTTATGACAACACCTTTTATGGCTACATCACTTTGTTCGCTTAAATCTCCAATAGGTGTAAATTCCTGATCAATTTCCGGAACATCATATTCCCCTTTAATGATTCTACCATCCCAGTGTGTTAAAGAGATTTCGGATATTCCGTCCCTATTAGTTCTTTCACGAGCTTGAGCAGCAAGTATCTTTACGGTGTCACCATCCTCCAGCTTTAAGTCATCTATTAATTCCACATTTTTATTCCATAAGGTGTAAGTTATTTTACCTGATTTATCCTGTAGTTCAAGAGATGCAACTTTTCCTTCTTTTCCGTTTTTTTCATAACTTCTAACTGTTGGAATTCTAAGAATTCTTGCAATGATATTGACTTTAGTTTCCGGTTTAATATCAGCAATATCAGTAATTGTTTCTTCATAAACAGGGAATTTAGAGGAATCTTCTTCTAATATGGCAACGGCTGACCTTTGTCTTAAATTAGCTTCAAGTCCGGAGTAGCCGTCCTTGATGTCTACACCTTTAATCTGAATAATGTCCCCTTCATTAAATTTTTTCAAAAGATGCATGTTTTGGGTCCAAAAAACAGCTCTCATAGTTCCGGTATTATCCTGTAATTCCACATTACAGACTTCACCTTTTCCACCTTTGCGAGTTTTAAATGATCTTTTATTGGATATTGATATCACTCTTCCAGAAACGGTAGCTTCTCTTGCTCCATTTTCAAGTTCACTAATGGATTTACTTGCAATTTCTGGTTTTTCTGAAATAACTTCAACTTCTTCAGTGTGTAATTCACCAGCAGCCATATTAGCGAAACTTACATCATTCATAAAGGAATTATGAGCATTTTCTTTTTTTAGTTCTACCATTCTGGCAAGAAAATCCTCTTCAGTAATTTGATTTTTTACTTTATCATAGATTTCCAAAATTTCCTCGGTCATTTCAAAGGTTGGTTCATCTGATTCTTCTTCATCACTTTCAAATGAAACCTCAAAAGGCAGTTCTTCGTTATCTTCACTAGATTCAGCTTCAGTAGAAACAGTCTCAAAATCATTAATTCCATGATTTTTCAAAACCTCACGAGCTATTAAAACATCATCCATAAAATCTACGCCTTCGTAGTTTTTGCTCACTTGGTCCATTTCTGCTAAAAACTCTTCTTGTGAAAGTTGATCTTGAATTTTTTCATATAATTTTAAAATTTCTTCTTGCATACCAAATCCCTCATAGAAAAGTTAATTATTATTTTATAATTAGAATGTATATAAAGTATTAGTGAGAGCACTTGAAAAGTAATCTGTAAAAATAATTACTAAAAAATATAATATAAATTTTTTTTAAATGCGAAAATGTGAAAATCTGTAAAAGAATTAATATGCATTTGGATTTTTCTTTAATACTGTTTTAATCATTATCCCTAAATCCAAACCCATGTGCCAGTTTTCTACATACTCGATATCATATTCTACACGTTTTTTAATGGATGTATCTCCACGACATCCGTGAATTTGTGCCCAACCGGTCAAGCCCGGCTTCACTTGATGTTTAACCATGTATTTTGGAATTGATTCCTTGAATTGGTCAACGAAAAATGGTCTTTCTGGTCTTGGACCTACAACACTCATTTGCCCTTTTAAAACATTGAAGAATTGAGGTAGCTCATCAATGCTGGTTCTTCTAATGAAATCGCCGACTCTGGTTTTTCTCGGATCATCTTTTGTAGTCCATTCGGATTTTTCATCACTAGGGTCTTGAACTTTCATACTGCGGAACTTGTACATCATGAACGGTTTACTGTTTAATCCTATTCTCTCCTGTTTAAAAATAATAGGGCCTTTGGAAGTCAATTTAATGGCTATTGCAGTTATTATCATGATTGGCGATGTGATTAAAATTGCTATAATGGCAATTGCATAATCTGAAATGGCCTTCAAGAACTTATTAAAGGAATCGTCCAAAGGAACATATCTGATATTGATGATTGGAATATCTTCAATCATGTCCACAGACGGTTGAGCCGGGAAATATCTAATGTAATCCGGAATGATTTCCGCCTTAATTCCAACCTTTTCACAGCTTTCCACCAGTTCGTTGATACGGTAATAATACATTAAAGGAATAGCTAAAACAACTCTGTCAAATCTGTTTTTCTCAAGAATCTTATCCAAATCTTTAAAAGCGCCGATAAATTTTACCCCTTCAACTGTTTTACCAACATTTTCTGGCCTTCCCAAAAATCCGCTGATGGAAAAACCAAGATAGGGATTCTCTTTAATTTTACGGGCAAAACTGAAAGCCAAATCATTATCGCCGACAATGAGAATATGCTTCAAATTTTTATTGTTGATTCTCATTTGTATTAAAAAGCTCCTGATTATGAACCTTTCAATGATTCCCAGGAATGTGGCGATGAAAGCCAGCAGGAAAAACATTAATCTTGAAAAGTTTGGTTGATTGATGATGAATAAAACAGCCACAAATACGAAAAATGCAAGAATATTTACTTTAATAATTTGTGTCGCTTCCGAAAATATATTCTTATATGTTCTGCGCGGCTTGTACAATCCAAAAGCGAAATACAAAATAAGGTAAACTGGAATAATGACCAATAACATGAATATGATATAAGTTTGATAACTTATATGCCATCCAATTGGGCCGAATAGGGTTGTTTCGAATCTTAACCAGATTGAACACCATAAAGAAATAACGATGACAAAAACATCGATTAAGACTAATGCAATGTTCAACAATCTCTGATTTTCCCTTATCATAACAATTACCAAAACTAGTTTTATTATATATTTAAAATCATATGTTATTAATCTTTCTTTTTAAATATATTTAAAAATAGCTTTAAAACACATAAAACAATAATTCCGATGTAGACAACAATGTTTACAATGAATGAAGATTCTTTGGCATGATGTTTATTATAATAAATGTACATTGCATGATAAAATTCATATATCAATTTAGATTTCTGTTTTTTGCTGCTTGCTCCTTTAAAATGAGTTATTTTTGATTTTCCATAATAAACAATCTTCCAACCGGAATGCTTGATTCTGAAACACAAGTCTATATCCTCACCATACATGAAGAATGTGTCATCCAAAAAGCCTACCTCATCAAGAGCCTTTTTTCTAATAAACATGAACGCTCCGGTTAAACAGTCTATCTCATAAACCTCATCATCGGGCAAATCATCTAAATTATAGTTATCTTCCTTGCTGTTAGTCGGAATGTGAAATAATCTCAAAAATGAATTTTTAACATTAGGAAAAGTTCTTTTGCACGCTTTGTCCAGTTCCCCATTTTCCAAAAGGACCCTGCATCCGGCAGCACCAACATCAGTGTGGATTTCCATATAATCATAAATGTCTTCCAAAGTGTTTTCCAAAACGATAGTATCTGAATTCAATAAAAGGACATATCTTCCATTTGATATTTCCAAAGCCTGGTTATTTCCTGCTGCAAAACCGTTGTTCTCGTTTGAAGCAATGAATTTGACCCTATCTTTAAAATATTCTCTTAATCTGGATAAGCTATCATCAGATGATGCATTATCAACTACAATAATTTCAAAACTAAAAGGATGCTCATACTCCAAAATGGAATTTATCGTATTTTTAGTTAATTCATATGTTTGATAATTTACAATTACAACTGAAAGATCCATAAAGCTCACTGATTACCTTTTCAAAAATTTTATAGTATTAATAATTAATCTGTACTCAATTTTAAAATAATTTTTTGTATTTTTCCAACTGAATTTAACCTTATTGATTTTACTTCTTGTTGATAATCCTTCTTTAAGGCCGGATAAATATACGGAGCCAAATCCTTTCCTAACAAAGAATATATACTTAATTAAAAAGCCAAAAAATAGAAATATGAAATTTAAAACCTTCAATGGAATAGGAAGATTTTTATAAACTACCCAAACATTATTGCGAGCCGCAAGCCTTACCTTAAACTCATTGTATCTGCTTCCACTGGTTGCGCTTCCAATATGATATACAATGGCTTGAGGACATGACAGATTCCTGTATCCGTTTATCCTTGACCTTATGGCCAAATCAACGTCCTCCATATATGCAAAGAAATTATCATCAAACATGCCCACTTCTTCTAAAAGAGATTTTTTATACATTGCAGCACCGGCACAACTTGAAAAAATCTCAAATACCTCATCATATTCGTCTGCACAATGATTTTCGCCGATTTTTTTTGTCCATGCAAGCAAATTATACTCATCTCCGACATCATCAATCAGCTGCTTATTGTCGTGTTGAAGCATCTTTGCCTGGACAGAAAATATATCTTCACACGATGAAATTAAGTCGCATAAAGCTTTAATGGAACCTTTCTTAACTTCGGTGTCATTATTTAGAGAAAATATATATTCATATTTTGCAGCCCTAATCCCCTGATTGACAGCTGGAGAAAAACCAAGATTTTGACTGTTTTCAATTAGATTGACGGGAAAGTTAAAGGAATTATTTTTAATGAAATCCCTGCTTTTGTCAGTTGACCCGTTATCTACAATAATGACCTCCCCGATATATTCACAATCCTGATTAAGGGAGTTGAAAAATGCTTTCAGGAATTTTTCACCATTATAATTAGGGGTAACAACAGAAACTTTCATATTAATCAATCGAATTTTTTAATTTTTTCCACACACTATAATATATCTTTGGATTTAATAAAAATAATTTAATTTTAAGCTTGAATTTTTTGTCGCCTTCAAATTTAGACAATTTTGAAAATAAATCTAATTCCTTCATTTTGTTTATTACATCATCAAAATCATAACCGTTGTAAAAAAAGTAGTTCATATTCCCAAAAATAGCTTTGGGAATCCTGGATGTGATAATCAATTTTGATAAATCATCAAATCCATGTTCTCTATAAAAACTAGCTAACTGCTCAAATATTTCTACAATGTCAAAACGCCTAAATTCAGATGTTCTTACCGCTGAGGAGGGATGTTGGATGTAATGATACGTTACCTCATTAGAAATGGCAATCATATCCCCATAGCTTAATGCAGTGAGTGCGAAATGAGTATCCTCTCCATAAATATAATCCGTAGAGAACCTAATAGAATTGCTTTTAATTATATCGGATTTATACATTAGCTGGACAAAATTAAAAGGAATTTGCATTTTGAGTTCCATTTCAATGAACTGCTTAGTTGAAATAAGCTCTTGTGAGTAAATATATGGTTCGGAAGTAATGTCTCCATCTTTTTTGACTAGCTGAATCAGACTGAAATCTGTTTTGCCGTTGTATAATTCCTTAAGGTGATTTTGTGTGATGTAATCATCCGCATCAACAAAAACTAAATATTCACCATTTGAAAGCTCGATGCCCTTATTTCTTGCGGCACTTACACCCTGATTTTCTTGATGAAAAACAGTATAGGGAATATCTGTTGACTTTAATTTGTCGTCTATGATTTCAAGGCTATTGTCACTTGATCCATCATCTATGACAATTATCTCAAAACCATTGAAATCCTGATTAAATATTGAATCGAGTGTTGCACCTATATATTCAGAATTATTAAAAACCGGTACTATAACACTAACCTTAATTTTATCCATTTTACCTACCTTAATTTAAAAGAAAATCAACGACACGTTCAGATGATTTGCCATCAATCGCATCAAATTGGGTTTTAGTGAAACTTGCTATTTTATCTTTATCAAAGTCATTGTTTTTAATTGCATTGATTAATTCATCTGAGTCATAAACCAATTTGCCCGGAACAGTTTTTTTAAAATCGTAATAAAATCCTCTTTCTGTTTGCAGATAATTATCCAGGTCATATACGAAAAACATTATCGGTTTATTTAAAACAGCAAACTCTATCATTATTGAAGAATAATCCGTAATCAGTATATCGCTCAACATCATCAGCTCCTGTTCTGAGGGATAATCGCTGCAATCGACATATTCTTCAGTGGACTCTATATTTCCTTTGTAAAAATCCTTTATTTTAGGGTGAAGCCTTAAGGCTAAAACATAATCGCTGCCCAAAACCTCATTAAATTTCTTCAGATCCAAATATTTGAATACATTATTATAGCTTTCCTCTTCTCTGAAAGTCGGAGCATAAAGAGCTATTCTCTTATTGGAATCGACATTATATTTTTTACAGAAATCGTCTTTTAGCTTGTTTAAATCATGATTTTCAAAGTAATAATCAAGTCTTGGAAGGCCCAATGGCTTGATTTTCGATTTGTCAATTTGAAAAGCTTCAGCATAATAATTTTCAATCTTTTTTGAAGAAGAAATCAAATAATCGGTATTCCTACCGATTTTTAAAAGCATATCAATATCATCAGGGCTTGCAACAGAACCGCCGAACTTTTTTGAAGCTCCCGGAGCATGCCAAAGTTGAACAACTTTTGTTTCATTTTTAAAATTCATAAAAGCAAGGGGAAAAAAGTTGTCATTTAAAAATACATATTTTGATGTTGCCAATTTTTTAAAAGAACTGAAGGAAATCTTATCTTTGTAAAAAAAGTTAAATTCAAAACTTCCTCTTTTTTCAAATTCCTTTCTAATATAATTTAAATTGCCTTTAAAAGACTCATGTGAATCAATGATGAAGGATATCCTATTTTTATCAACGGGAAAAACTTTAAATAAATTAAATAAACTCCCATAAAGTTTATGTTTTAAATATTTCATATAAATCAAAAATTATCAGAAGAAAGATAAAATTCCCGGGATAGACTCTAACATTGCTTGAAGACCTAAAACAAAAATTGCAAATCCGCCTATAAAGTTAATGTATCTGGCATACTTCAATGCCATTTTTGTTCCAAATGTTCCAACAAACAACCAAAAAAGAACTGCAATCAAACTTAAACAGGCTAAACCAAAAGGATCTACATGGGCTGCAACACCCTGTGCCGCTAAGATTAAGTTTTCAATGTTGCCGAAAACTAATAATATTATAAATGGTTTTAATTCCCCAATCATACAATCACCTAATTATGAAATACGGATTCATACATTGCTTGAAGACCTAAAACAAAAATTGCAAATCCGCCAATGAAGTTGATGAAATCAACATAGTTAATCAATAGCTGAGTCCCAAAAGTTCCTATCATCAACCATAAACTGACACAAATAATACTAGCAATGCCTAATTTTACCGGATTAACACCAGCGACAACCCCTTGAGAAGATAGAACTAAATTTTCAATATTTCCAAATATAATTAGTCCTACAAAAGGTAAATACTGTTCCAACATCAAATCACCATTCCCCTAAATAAACCATATTTCTTGATTATACTAATTAAAGTTAAACAATAATAATATATAAAACTATCCTAATCGAAAAAAATTTAAAAATATTCAATTTTACAAGAAAAATATAAAAAATATAGATGAATTATTAAAATAATATTAAAAAAATATGAAATATGGATAAATTTCGACTGTAATTATTTATTGGAATACATTTTTTCATAGTATTCTAAATATTCCCCACTTTTAACTTGGCCAATCCACTCAGGATTATCCAAATACCAATTGATTGTTTCCTTAATGCCTTTTTCAAAACTGTACTCAGGTTTCCATCCCAAGTCCGTTTGGATTTTAGTTGAATCAATCGCATAACGCCTATCATGACCTAACCTATCAGTTACAAATTCGATTAAGGATTCATCTTTGCCCAGTTCATTTAATATTAGTTTAACAATTTCAATATTTTCTTTTTCGTTGTTTCCACCAATATTATAAACTTCACCGATTTTTCCTTCATGCAATACTAAATCAACTGCTGTGCAGTGATCATGAACATGCAACCAATCTCTAATATTTTTACCGTCACCATAAACAGGCAATTTCTTATCTTCAAGGGCATTAGAAATCATTAACGGAATTAATTTTTCAGGGAATTGATAGGGACCATAATTATTAGAACAGCGAGTAATGTTTAAAGGCAAATCAAATGTTTCATAGTAGGCTCTTGTGATTAAATCCCCTCCCGCCTTTGAAGCAGAATAGGGGCTGTTAGGTTGAAGAGGAGAATTTTCTGTGAAAAAACCGCTTTTGCCAAGTGTTCCGTAGACTTCATCTGTTGAAATCTGAATATACTTTTCAACGCCGAATTCCTTAGCGGCATTCAAAAGAATCTGTGTTCCCAAAACATTGGATTTGATAAATATTTCAGGATCCGAAATACTTCTGTCAACATGGCTTTCCGCTGCAAAATTAATGACAAAGTCACATTTTTTAACTAAATCATCAACAACAGTTTTATCTCTGATATCTCCCTTAACAAATGAATAATTATCTTTATTTTCAATATCCTTTAAGTTTTCAAGATTACCGCAATAAGTTAAGGCATCCAAATTAATGATATTGTAATCGGGATATTTATCTACCATGTATTTTACAAAATTGCTTCCAATGAATCCTGCACCGCCAGTAACCAAAACATTTGTCATAATATCACTAATATCTTATTTTAGATTCCTTTAATTTTTGCCATTCCTTATCCTTTTCAGATAAAATTACTTCATCAATATCCTCCAATGGCCAATCAATGCCTATGTCCTCATCATTCCATATGATTCCGCCTTCATCTTCACCATGATAAAATTCTGTGCATTTATATACGAATTCCGCCTCATCGGATAATACAAGAAACCCGTGGGCAAATTTAGGTGGGACATACAATTGCCTTTTATTTTCATCGGATAAAATGGCTCCAAACCATTTTCCATAAGTTTCGGAATCTGACCTTAAATCCACGCCGACATCAAAAACTTCGCCTTTAATGACACGGACCAATTTCCCCTGAGGGTATTTGACTTGTAAATGAAGGCCTCTTAATACGCCTTTTGATGATTTTGATTGGTTATCCTGTACAAAAGTCAAATCATAACCTGCATCCCTAAAATCGTTTTCATTATAAGTTTCCATGAAATATCCGCGATTGTCTTCAAATACTGTGGGCTCAACCAAAAACATTCCTTCAATGCCGGTATCAATAAATTTAAATTTCCCCATTTTAATTGCCTCTTTTGGCTAAATTAAATAAATATTGACCATAATCCGTTTTCTTGAGTTCTTCAGCTGTTTTTAATAATTGTTCTGTAGTAATGTAACCCTTAAGATAAGCGATTTCTTCAAGACAAGCAACATAGAGACCTTGCCTCTTTTGAATAGTTTCAATAAAATTTGCAGCCTCTAAAAGACCCGCATGAGTTCCTGTATCAAGCCAGGCCATACCCCTTCCAAGAAGTTCAACCTTAAGTTTGCCGCGTCTTAAATATTCATCAATTATAGATGTTATTTCAACTTCACCCCTCTCGGACGGCTTCACATTCTTTGCAATTTCAATAACATCATTGTCATAAAAATAAAGCCCCGGAACTACATAGTTAGATTTCGGATTTAAGGGTTTTTCTTCGATGGACAATACGTTCCATTCATCATCAAATTCGACTACTCCAAAAGCTTCCGGGTTATTTGTATAATATCCGAATATTACTGCTCCCTCTTTTAATTCTGTAGCCCTTTCTAGTATTTCCGTGAATCTGTGACCATGAAATATATTATCTCCTAAAATTAATGCGACATTGTCATCCCCAATGAAATCCTCACCCACAATAAATGCTTCGGCAAGCCCATTAGGATTTTCCTGAATTTCATATGAAAAGTTAATTCCCAAATCACTGCCGTCGCCTAACAATTCTTTATAAGCGGGTAAATCCCTAGGAGTTGAAATAATCAATATTTCTTTAATCCCCGCCAACATTAACACAGAAATCGGATAGTAAATCATTGGTTTATCATATAAAGGCAGTAACTGTTTAGAAACGGCTTTTGTAATAGGATAAAGACGTGTTCCAGAACCACCTGCAAGTACTATGCCTTTCATAATAATCACATTAATATATTTAATTTCATTTAATTTAAAATATCATTATTCACATTTAAATTTCAAAAAGTCATTTTCACTGGCCGCATCTATAAAAGTATCAATCATGTCGGAAGAAACTTCATCGCTGTTAATTAAAATAATTTCTGTCTCTACACCGATTTCGCATAAGCAATCGTACAAAGCATCCAAATTTTTTCCGTAATAGTCCGGAAAATCCAACATTTCCTTTAAATAGTCATGGCCATTTTCCTTAATTAAATTACCGTCTAGTTGCATTTTAAACCTCTATAAATGATTTATAATGATCCGAAGTGTAATAAACCTTAAAGTTACCTGTATTATAGACAATCCTTTCAGCTCCACGGCTAGTTCCATTAGCATTGATATCGCATTCTATATATTTGGAATCGCTGTCCGGAAGGATATGTTGCCTGTTGGTGAATATATCACCGCCGATACTCTTTCCAGGAGCATAGTCTTTAAGTGGACCCCCCTTCCATCCCAATGCCTGTGCTTCCTTTTTAGTTATATAATTACTTGGAAGCCTGTGAAACTCTTTAATATAAGCCGCTACCTCATCTACAGTGCAATACTGGCCGTCTTCAGTAACATTAACATCGATTGATGAATTTGAATCATCTCCAAAATTTAAAAAATCAAAAAATCCTGCACTAACCGAACCCATTAAAAGTAAAGCAAGAATTAATGCAAATGCAAACACTATCTTTTTACTCATTTTATCAACTCAATATATTCCTTAACAGCATATTTATAATTTCTAAGCGGTTTAAAACCTTTGTCCATCCATCTTTTATTTGCTAAAACTGAATAATGTGGTCTTGGAGCGGGTCTTGCAAACTCGGATGCCGTAACAGGGATAACTTTTACATCCTTTTGTGCAGTTTCAAAAATATATCTTGCAAATTCACACCAAGAGCAACTTCCAGAGTTAGTGATATGATAAATCCCATAATAATCCGTTTCAATTAGCTGTGAGATGGCTTTGGCTAAATCCAAAGTGTAGGTGGGTGAGCCAACCTCATCATACACCACGGTGATTTCAGAATGATTTTCAGCCAATTCCAACATGGTTTTTGGGAAATTTCCCCCATTGATTCCATACAGCCATGCTGTCCTGATTATGAAAAATTCATCAAGAATTTCTAAAATAGCCTCTTCACCCTTTAGTTTGCTTTTCCCATAAACACTAATTGGGCCTACTTCATCATCTTCAACCCATGGAACTGTGCTTTCGCCATTAAAAACATAATCTGTACTTATGTGAACTAATGGACAATCAATATTCCGGCATCCTAAAGCCAGGTTTCTGACACCCTCACCATTAACATTGAATGCTGTTTCCTGGTTTTCCTCACATCCATCGACATTTGTATAAGCGGCTGAATTAATAACGATGTCAGGCTTATTCTCAAAAATAAAGTCCATGACATGATTTCTATCAGTTATATCCAATGATTTGGAATTTGTAAGGATTAGCTCATGATTATCCTTTAATACCTCAATCAAATCATGCCCTAACATTCCATCCGAACCGGTAATCAAAATTTTCATAATTTCACTTAAAACATTAATATATGTTAAAATATATATTATACTTCATATTTAAAAGAAAGGAGTTAGAACCATGAAAGTGTGTATTATTGGTCAAGGATATATCGGGCTTCCAACAGCCGCTCTTTTTACAAGAAACAATTGCGAAGTTGTTGGTGTAGATGTTAATGAAGAAATTGTCAATAATTTGAATCAAGGCATAATTCACATTGAAGAACCTGGGATTTCTGAAATAATCAAGAATGCAGTTAAAAATAAAGTGTATAGTTCTTCTCTAACTCCTCAAAAAGCTGATGCATTCATTATAACTGTTCCAACACCATATATAATTGAAAACTACAGCTGCGATTTAAGTTATGTAATAACCGCATGCGAATCCATTCTTCCATATCTGGAAAAGGGAAACACAGTCATTATTGAATCAACAATTGCTCCAATGTCAACCGATGAAACCATTAAACCTATTTTTGAAAAGGCCGGCTTTACAATCGGTGATGATTTATATCTTGCACATTGCCCCGAAAGGGTCCTTCCTGGAAGAATATTGGAAGAATTAGTCCACAATGATAGAATTATAGGTGGAATTACACCGGAATGCTCAAAAAAAGCCAGTGAAGTTTATGGTCAATTTGTTGAAGGAGACATAATGCTGACCGAAGCAAAAACCGCTGAATTATCTAAATGTATGGAAAATACATTTAGGGACGTCAATATAGCTCTTGCTAATGAACTTGCAAAAATTTGTGCTGAAATTGGTGTTAATGCGTTGGATGTAATAAAAATGGCGAACAAGCATCCGAGAGTCAATCTACATTCTCCAGGTCCTGGAGTGGGAGGGCATTGCCTTGCGATTGACCCTTACTTTATTTATGCCAAAGCTCCCGAAACTGCAAAAATCATTAAATTGGCCCGCGACACTAACAATTCAATGCCTGATTTTGTTTGTCAAAACGTTAAAAAAATCATTGAAAAGGGCAAAATTGCAATACTGGGAGTGTCCTATAAGGGAAATACCGGAGATGACAGGGAAAGCCCTGCATATGAAATCATCGCTAAGCTAAAACAGGACGGATTCGATATAGCAATACATGATCCTCACATAAAAAATGATAGTTTTGTGAACCTTGACGAGGCTACAAAAGATGCTGATTTAATTTTAATTTTATGTGACCATAATGAATTCAAGGAAATTGATTTTGATTTGATTTCAAAAAATATGAAAGAACCTGTTATATTTGATACAAAAAATATAATAAATGAAGTTCCTGATGAAATTACATTATATAATTACGGGAACTTATACAAGCTAAATTAAAAATCAATAGGTTGGTCACGTTGTACCTGATGGCCGTTCCATGCCTTTAGACTAGTCCATTCGGCAGACGGTGAATTCCAAAAAGCGTTATCAATATCCAATCCTAAAGCCAAGAATACTGAACAGCATAAATAAAGACTGCCCGTATTAATGTTTTTTTCTGAAATATCTATTTGTGAACCGTTCAATCCAATAATCAGCCATCCGTCAGGACTGAAGTTCTGAGTACCCTGGAACTGTTTTACTAAAACTTTTGTAAGTGCAGACCTAACCTGAGCCGGATTGATGTTTCTAGGCAAAATGTTAAGAAGTGCAGCTTGAGACAATAAATGGAAAACACCGCAACGGTATGCCGCTGATTTACCGACAAGAGGATAAGTTCCTTCAGGTGAAATCAACCTTTCAAGTTGAGCGGATAATCTTGATGACCTCATTAACTGTACATCCAAAAATTCGCCATCGGAAATGGCATACTTTCTCATTACAGCCAGGATGTCATTTAGCATAGGATGGATAAAAACACTATTAAAATAATTTAATTCAAAGGATTCCCCATCAGAATAAATTGCATCTCCAATATAATAGTCATCTCTGTATTTATGGATACCGTAAGTCAAACGTTCTTTATCACATTCTCCAGTGAATTCCAGAAGCGCTGCTTCAATCATTGCAGTATATAACAGCCAATGATTTTCATATGGTGCAATAGCCCTTGTTTTTTTAAGTTCTTCAATAATTTTGGCTTGCACTTCCATAGGTAAATTAAGCCAAATCTGATTTTTGGAACGAAGTAAACCTTGGGCAAATAAAGCAACATCAACTAAAGATTGTTTAGGTTCAATAATAAAAATAAAATCAGGACTGTTCGGATTAATGGCATTTACAATTGATTGTAATGTTAAACGTATATATTTTTCTCTCAATTCCCCTTCTTCGGAACTGTCAGGTCCTAATTCTAACCAAGAAGAAATTCCATTAAAAACACGTGCGAAAGCTTGAAGATGTGAAAATTTTTTACCTTCAGAACTGGTTGATTCATAAGGCATTTTTTTCTTAAGAGATCTGCTTGACAAGTTATCCAATACCGGAAAAGCGATTCTCTGCAATAATGAAATCCATAATAATCTATCTTCAAAAACAGAAGGTTCTTCTTGAATTACTGGTTCTTCTTTTTTTCTAAATCTACCAAAAATTGAGCCGCTCATGAAATATAATTTGTTGAACATTATATATAAATCTTCGAAAAACGGATTTTTTAAAAATTAATAAGAGTTTATATATTTTATTAAACAAAAATATTTATCATTATTAAGAGGTTAAAAATATGCCGACAATGTCTGAAAAAATATTAGCAAAAGCATCCGGAAAGGATGATGTTGAAGCTGGAGATATCGTTATTGCAAACATTGACGTGGCAATGACACATGACTTGACAGGACCCCTTTCAGTGGAATCTTTTGAGAAAATCGGAGCTGAAAAGGTTTGGGATTCTTCAAAGATAGTTATTCCATTTGACCATCAGGTTCCAGCGGATTCAATCGACTCAGCAAACAACCACATTATCATGAGAGACTTTGTTAAAAAGCAGGGAATCGAAAATTTTTATGACGTTAATGCTGGAGTATGCCATCAAATTCTTCCGGAACTGGGTCATGTTGTACCTGGAGAAGTTGTTGTGGGTGCCGATTCACACACCTGTACTCATGGAGCCTTGGGAGCATTTTCAACAGGTATTGGATCTACCGATATGGCCATGGTATTTGCAGAGGGTAACCTTTGGCTTAAAGTACCTGAAACAAACAGATTCAATATAACCGGAACCTTAAAAGAAAATGTCTATGCCAAGGATGTAATTTTAAATATAATCGGTCAGGTGGGTGCAGACGGCTCAACATACAAAGCCTGTGAATTTGCCGGTGAAACCGTTTCAGGCATGAGCATTTCAGAAAGGATGGTATTGACAAATATGGCTATTGAAATGGGTGGAAAAACAGGTCTGGTTGAACCCGATGAAAAAACAATAGATTATGTTAAAAATCGTTCCAAAAAGCCATACAAAGTATTTAAAACTGACCTGGATTCATCATCTCTTAATATAATTGATATTGACGTAAGCGATTTGGAGCCTCAAGTTGCCTGCCCCCATCATGTCGATAATGTGAAGCCCGTAAGTGAAGTTGACCAGGAAATCGACCAAGTGTTCTTAGGCTCATGCACTAACGGAAGACTAAGTGACTTGAGGGAAGCTGCAAAAATATTGAAAGGTAAAAAAATCGCTAATCAAACTAGAATGTTAGTGATTCCAGCATCCAAGGAAGTATACACAAACGCACTTGATGAAGGTCTAATTAAAATATTTGTTGAAGCGGGAGCGCTTGTTTCAGCCCCTTGTTGTGGACCTTGCCTTGGAGGGCATACTGGAATTATTGGTCCTGGAGAAGTAAGTCTTTCCACTTCAAACAGAAACTTTAAAGGTAGACAAGGTTCTCCTGATGGAAAAGTTTATTTATCTTCTGCTGCTGTTGCTGCAGCCTCAGCAATTGAAGGAAGAATTGTAGCGCCGGAGTGAAATTATGAAAGGGACAGCATGGAAATTTGGAAATGACATTGATACAGACATCATCATTCCCGGAAGATATTTAATTTATACTGATGAAGAAAGATTATCGGCTCACTGCATGGAAGGCCTGGATGCTGAATTTAGTAAAAAATGCAAAAACGGAGACTTCATTGTAGCCGGAACAAATTTCGGTTGCGGATCCTCAAGAGAACATGCTCCAATTGCCCTTAAAGGTGTTGGAATATCAGCCGTGATTGCCGAATCATTTGCAAGAATCTTCTATAGAAATGCGACAAATATTGGCGTGCCCCTCCTAGAAGCCCCAGGCATTACAGAACTTGTAAACGATGGGGATGAAATTGAAGTGGATATGGATAAGGGAACAATAACCTCAGCCAATGGAGAATCAATTGCATTTAAAAAATTACCTCCGTTTATGTTGGAAATATTAGAACAAGGTGGATTAATTGAGTACCTCAAAAACAAAAGATAAATATCAAATTGCTGTTATTCCCGGTGACGGAATAGGCAAGGAAGTAATGGATGCAACTATATTAATACTTGATGAATTAGACATTGACTTTGATTACGTTTACGGTGAAGCTGGAGACGAATGTGGCAAGAAAACCGGAACCCCCCTTCCCGAAAAAACCTTAAATATTATTAGAAATGCCGATGCATGCTTATTTGGCGCTGCAGGAGAGACCGCTGCAGATGTAATTGTAAAGATACGCCAGGAAATGAAAATGTATGCAAATCTAAGACCAATTAAATCTTATCCAAATACTAATGCATTGTTTGATGATGTTGATTTCATGATTGTGCGCGAAAATACCGAAGGGTTATATATCGCTGACAAGGAAGAATTAACTGAAGATGGTGCAATTGCTAAACGTGTTATTACAAAAAAAGCCGAAGAACGTATAATTGACTATGCTTTTAATTATGCAAAAGAAAATAATAAAAGTAAGGTCACAGCAGTTCACAAGGCTAATGTATTAAAGAAAAGCGATGGATTATTTAGACAAATATTCTATGATGTGGCCGAAAAATACCCTGATATTGAAGCCGAAGATTTTTATGTAGATGCAACAGCAATGTATTTAATTACCCAGCCACAAAAATTTGAAGTAATAGTAACTACTAACTTATTCGGTGACATATTATCCGATGAAGGTGCGGGACTCGTTGGAGGACTCGGCTTAATACCGTCCGCAAATATTGGAGAGGATGGTGCTTTATTTGAGCCAGTGCATGGTTCAGCACCAGACATTGCAGGTGAAGGCAAAGCTAATCCAATAGCTATGATGCTCTCAGCAATCATGATGTTGAGATACCTCAATGAAAACGAAGCGGCAGAAAAATTTGAAGCCGCAATTTTAAAAGTATTGAATGATGGTGAAACCTTAACCGGTGATTTAGGCGGTTCATCAAGTACAATTGAAGTAGCCGAAGCTATTAAGAATAATTTATAATATGGAGATAAAAATATGAACTTTAAAAAATTAACAAAAATGCAATTAGCGGCACTATTTATCATATTCATTATGGTAATAAGTGGGGTTGCAGGATTTTTACTTTTGTTATTCCAAAGTGCTTAAAAAGGAGATGAAAAAATGGTAAAATATGAAATAGCAGCAGTTGTTGCAGAATTTAATTACGACATAACACAAATGATGTTAGAATTAGCTAAAGCAGAAGCTAAAAACAGAGACTGTGAAATTACTAAAGTAGTGGCTGTTCCTGGCGTATTTGATATGCCTCTTGTAATTAAAAAATTATTACAAAAAGGAGAATACGACGCAATTATTACTTTAGGTGCTGTAATCGAAGGTGCAACTGACCATGATCAAATTGTAGCACAACACGCATCTCGTAAAATCGCTGATTTGGCTCTAGAGTATGATACACCAGTTGCTTTAGGAATTACTGGTCCTGGAATGACAAGAATGGATGCACATAGACGTGTTAAAAACGCAAAAAGTGCAGTTGAAGCAGCTGTTAAAATGTGTGACAGATTAAAAGAAATTTAGTGATTGAATGGAAATTTTAAAACCAAACGAATTAAAAGAAAAATTTAATGATCCATGGATTGCCCCATACCAAAAGGTTTTGACTATGGTGGATGGTGACAAGGTCGAAATTGTTGAATACCATCCATGCATTTCCGGGTCTCATTGGCTATTAAACCAATACCGCAACAATTCAGAATTGATTGATTCAGCTTATCGTGACGGGAACAAACATGTTTACTCCTGTCATGTTGGCTCAAGTCCGCTTGACTTAAAAGCAAGTTTTAATGCTGCGGGAATAGATGAGATTGTAATTGATGGTGATGAAGTCAAAGTAACTCATGCTGGACTTGCAGGTGCCGGCGTAGGTGCCGGAATGTGTAGAGGAATGGGCGAAGGCGTTAAATATATTGAACTTATTGAAACTGGAGGGGGTTCAAAAGTTGGAAAAGCAACAGTTGTAACTCCAAAGCTTCAAAAGGTTGTAATCGGCGTTGACGACACCGATACAAAAGATGCAGGGGCTACTTGGACAATGGCACATAACTTAGGTGTTGAACTTGCCGCTGAAGGTTTTGAATATTTAGATCATATCATTGTTCAATTATATCCGCATAATCCTCATAAAACTCAAAATTGCGTATCAATTGCTCTTACCTTTGCTGTAGAAGAGTCAAAAAAAGAAGACTTAATTAAAAGAGTTATTGAAATCCTTAAAAGAGACACATTATCTGATAAAACTGCTATTGCTGTTTTGGAGGGTCTTGACATTCCTGAAAAATTAAGAGACTATTCAATAGCAACAAAATCAGGGATGATGGATGTTGAAACAGCAGAAGCTACTGCAAAAGAATTAAACATTCCACTGATTGCGGTGACTGGTGAGCAAGGTAAAGTTGGAGCTCTAGCGGCCCTTGGGCTTTATGATGATGTTGAAGAAGCTGTTAAAGCTTATGATAAAAAGTAATCTAAGAACCTCTTTCTTAGATTTCTACTATTTTTTTAAATATAAAACTTCAAGAAACTATCCTGACTTGAAGTTGTAAATTGCTTAATTGAAGTGGTATTAGTATCCTTAATGATTATTTTAAATTCATTATCGCCATAATTAAAACTGGCATTTCCCAAATTGTCCATTGTATAAGCGGTTTCGCCATTTACGGCAATGGTATATGATGAATCTTCATTAAAAATACCTGTCGAATTGACAATGGAAACATTATTCATTAACACTTCAAAACTTGTCGCATTTCTGTTTCTTGATGAAACAATGAACTCTTCAACTAATGTAGTGTTATCTTTCTCAATACTATGGGAAATAATGGAACCTTTAAATATTTCTTTCAAACGACTATCCTGAATGATATCCCCATCTTCGACACCCAATGATTTTTTAACTTCAATTGGTAACCTAAGTGTATCCTGTTCACCGTCTCTTGTTTCATTGACTGTATAAAATCCATTATTTATCTCGATTGTATCATTGGCTTTAACGCCTAATGTCATCATTGCGGCCGAAGGCATACGAATTTGGAATGATTCATTTTCAATAGCAGTATCAACAGTATATGGACCTCTGACTGAAATTGCACTGTCTGTTGATGAGTCTGAATAAATGATTAGGTTTCTTGAGTTCGGTTCAATGGACAAAACACCATTCTCGAAATGTGCCGCACCGATAAATGTGGAAATCATCAATAGCAGTATAATAACAGAAATGATCATTGGAAAATGAATTTTAATGAAGGATTTAAGTAAATTTCCCTTAGGTGTCTTTCTAAACATGTCAACAGATTTTACAATAACTTTAATAATGTAATAAACAGATAAAATAAGGCCTATGACGGAAATTAGGACACCTATGAATAATGGAACTATCTTTACGAAAAATATTGTAAATAATCCTAAAATAATTAATGATAATCCAACAATAGACATGCGAATATAGTAACCGATGTCATCAATCATTGTAACGCGACCGTACTTGTTGGCACGGCCTATGATTGTTCTTACAACTTCATTTGCCATCAAATTTAAATCCTCAAGAGGGGACATGTCATGCTGAATTGCACCGATGTCGACTTCCATGATGGAAATGCCGAGTACATCAGCGTCAATTACAATACCTACATCAACACCATAATCCTTTTCAAAATTAATCCTTTGCAAAATTTCCTTACGGGCAGCAAACTGACCACTCAAAGGTTGTTCAAAAGAAATTTCAGGGAAAAAGAAATTCAAAAGAGGTTTAGCGGTAAGTTCGGTAACACGTCCGCTTTCACGTGCAAATTTTGTCTTGGTAATTTCTGCTTTTCCATCTAAAATAGGCTTAATCAT
>NZ_JBGVOG010000128.1:0-19087 GCF_045126245.1 Methanobrevibacter sp.
GAGTTGCAATTTTACTTGGTGGATCAGCTGACAACTCCTATTACAATGTAACCATCGGTCCAAATACATTTGATGGAGATAAATTACCATTCCCACCAACATTCGCATTTACTCTCGCTAAATCTGAAAATCAATATCAAAGTGAAACTAATGTAATTGGAACATATTCAGATAAAAATCTTGTTAAAATTACTGCAGATGATGTTGAAGCTAAACCACATACCGGTCAACTTGACTTTACATTAACTGGCCAAAATGGTAAAAATTTAGCTAATACAGAAGTTACTGTAACAATTAACAATATTAGCAGCACTGTTAAAACCAATGAAAATGGTAGTGCAGTTATTCCATTAGACTTAGATGCAGGCAATTACGTTGCAACCATCAGTTATGAAGGCAGTGACAATTACAAAAAAGCTACTGCAAACGTGAATATCCTTGTTGATGAAACAATCAAAATAAAAACCACTATCTTAGCTGATGATATTTCTGTTGAATATAACAGCAACGGCGAATTAATCGCTACCTTAACCAACAGCAAAACAGGCCAAGCAATTAAAGGCGCTACAGTTGCTGTCATTATAAACAAAGCAAAAACTACTTTAAAAACCGATAAAGACGGTAAAGTTAAAGTTTCACTTGACGGTTTAAGTCCAAACACATACGAAGCAAAAATCATGTATGGTGGAAACAGCAAATACTATGCTGCAACAACCCTCGTGAATGTTACCGTGACTAAAGCGACAACAAGCATTTTAGCAGATGACATTACAGTTGAATATAATGCCAATGGCGAATTGGTTGCTACCCTAACCAACAATGCTACTGGACAAGCAATTAAAGGTGCTACTGTAGCTATCATTTTAAATAATGTGAAAAACACATTAAAAACCGATGCTAACGGCCAAGTTAATCTTTCCATTAGCGGTTTAAATCCAAACACATATGCTGCAAAAATCTCCTATGGTGGAAATTCAAAATATCTTGCAACAACCACAACAGTTAACGTTGTTGTACCTAAAATAACAACCATTATTTCAGCATATTATGATAGCCAAACCAATGAAATAGTTGCTACCCTAATCAATGAAGCTACAGGCAAAGGTGTTGTCGGAGGTACTGTAGGTATTGTTTTAAATAATGTAAAAACTCTTATAAAAAGCGATAAGCAAGGTCAAGTCAGACTAGCTCTCGGCGATGTAGATCCAAACACATTCAAAGCATCCATTTCCTATGCAGGAAACAGCAAATACTTCGGATCTGTTAGAGTATTATACACTGCGGAACAAAAAGCAGCAACATACATCACAACAGCTTACGACAAACAAAGCAATGAAATAGTTGCTACCCTAATCAACAACGCTACAGGACAAGTCATTAAAGGCGGTACTGTAGGTATTGTTGTAAACGGTGAAAGAAACATTATTAAAACAGATATGAACGGTCAAGCAAAACTTTCAACCGCAGAATTTGAACCTGATGAATACACCATTACAAGTTCATACTCTGGAAACACAAAATATGCTGCAACAAGCGAAACAAAAACTATTGTAAAAATCTAAAGGGGATTGAAACTCTCCTTTAACTTTCTTTTTTTTAAAAAAAAATTTGTATGACTTGAATTTCTATTAATACAAATCCTTTTAAAGAACCATCATAAATGTAAAAAAATAAAACATAGAAAATATTTCATACATTTACCACCATATTTTTTATATTCATATCAACATTATTGAGTCTAAAACTGCAATTATTGAAAAATTATACAATATTTTTTGACAAATCCTTCAAAAAATGTGCTTTTTTTGAAAAGACCTAAATTAGTTTATTATTAAACTATTTATACAATCAACAATATATGGATTATTAATCAAAGAAATTCTATTTCTCTTTATACAAATAAATGGGGTTAAATATGAAATGCAAAAATAAACTAATTTTTATTTGCTTATTTGCTCTAATTTTGTTTAGCATATCTTGTGTAAGTGCAACAGAGCAGCTAGATGCTAATAGTACAATAGAAATTAGTGATTCAAACGAATGGAATGATAATTCAATCCAAGAGGATACTGATTATGATAGCATATTAACTCACAGTGTTGATGAAACAAATCTATGTAAAACAGATACTAAAACCATTTCATATGAAGCTATTAGGAGTGTTGAAAATGGCATGAATTCCAATCCTTCAGAAAACAATGTTTTAAAAGAAGCAAAAGGCGATTTTAATTTACTGCAAGATTTAATTAATCAAGCCAGTGCGAATAGCGTAATTACATTAAATCGAGATTATACCTTCACAGCAGGCTTAGATGATGACTTAATTAATGGTATTTATGTTAATAAAAATAATCTGACTATTGATGGTAATGGACACACCATAAATGCACTTGGAAAAGCAAGAATTTTTTTTATTACTTCAAATTATGTTACATTGACAAATATTAATTTTATAAACGGTTATGTTGCAGAGGATAATTATTGGCGTGCAAGTGGTCCTGGTGGTGCTATTTTCTACCAGGAATATACTAATCATAATCTTGTTTATAATTGTAATTTTGTAAATAACACTGCAGATAATGGTGGTGCTATTTATTTTTATGGTGCCCCTTATTGTACCATTGCGAGTTGTAATTTTATTAATAACACAGCAATTCATGAAGGTGGAGCCATTAATTTTAATTATTGGATGGTAATTATGGCAGATATGGGCTTGGAATGGGATTCGTTTAGTGATTATTGTTCTTTAATTGGTTGTAATTTTGTTAATTGTTCCGCGGATAATGGAGGCGCCGTTTACTGGGATAGTGATTACGGCATTATTACTTCCTGTAATTTCATAAATCCTAGCAAAGGATATGATGATTATATTATAATAGATAGTTATAGTACAAAAATAAAAAACATGACATTGTCTATTTCATCTAAAAACCGTTATCTTAATCAAATTGTCACAATAGATTATAATATTTCTTCTTGGGCAAAAGGCATGCTCACTGTTTATCTAGATGATTCATTCATAAAGAATGTTTCCATAGGAAATAAAATAGAATTAAATAATTTAACTGTAGGAAAACATTCTGTTAAAGTAACTTACAATGGTGCGGGTTTCGTTGTTTGTGAAAATGTGACTAATTTTGAAATTTATGAACCTAAAAAAAATACTAGTATTTCAGCAGTTTATAATGTCAGTGCTAAGGAGTTGATTGCCAATTTGTTTAATGATGTTACTGGCCAACCTATTTTAGGTGCTACAATTAGATTTAAAATTAAAGATGATATTTATACAAATAAAACAAACAATAATGGCCAAGCTAAACTTTCTGTTGCTAATTTGACTTTAGGCACATATAATGCCATCATTTCTTATGGGGGCAATACCAAATATAACCCATCATCCGCAAATCTAACCATTCCTATAAAAGAAAATACTAACATTAATGTAGTTTATAACGCTAATGATAAAGAGTTGATTGCTACTTTAATTAATGAAGAAACAGATAAACCAATTTCAGATGCCACCATAACTATCGTTTTAAATAATGTGAGAAATACTTTAAAAACAGATTCTAATGGCCAGGCTAAACTCTCAATTGCTGATTTATCCCCAGGCACTTATACTGCTACTGTTTCATATGATGGCACTGCCGAATATAATTCCACTAATGCAAGCGTTAATTTTATTATTAAAACAAATACCAGACTTTCAGTAGTTTATAATGATAATACTAAAGAATTAATTGCTAATTTAGTCAATGACGTTACTGCCCAACCTATTTTAGGCGCGGCACTTGGATTTAAAATTAATAATAAATATTACACCATTAAAACAGACAATAGTGGTCTATCCAAACTTTCTGTTGCTGATTTACCTTTTGGAACTTATAATGCCATCGTTTCTTATGGAGGCAATACCAAATATAACCCCTCATCCGCAAATGTGAATGTACCTCTAAAAGCAAACACAAGTTTTAATGTAGTTTACAACGCCAATGATAAAGAATTAATTGCTACTTTACTAAATGATGTTACTGGTCAAACCATTAAAGGCGCCACTGTTGCCATTATTTTAACTAATATGAGAGCCAATTTAAAAACCGATGCTAATGGCCAAATTAAATTTTCAACTAATGATTTGGCTTCCGGCGTTTATCCAACTACTGTCTCTTATGGAGGAAATACCAAGTATAACTCCACAAAAACCACATTTGACGTGGTTATTAATGTTAAAACTAGCATTTCAGCTGTTTACAAAAATGGCATTTTGACTGCTACATTGATTAATAATGCTAGCGGCCAAGGCATTAATGGTGCCGACCTTCTTGTCAGCTTTGGAGATGTAAACTATACCGTAAAAACTAATACTAATGGTCAGGCCAAAGTCTCCACTAGAGATTTGACACCAGGCAGTTATACTGCCGTTGTATCCTATGACGGCAGCGGAGGCGTTCCTTCAAATACAAGCATTCCAATCCAAGTAAAAACAGATGCATATTTCATTGTTGAAGATATATCCATTGAATACAATACCAATGCAGAGTTAGTCGCTACATTAATTAATTATGCTACCAGCAAAGGAATTGTTGGAGCTACTGTAGGATTTAAAATCAATGGTAAATCTTACACTGCAAAAACCGATGCCCATGGCCAGGCTAAAGTATCCATTTCAGGCCTAAATCCCGGAAATTACAACACAACAGTATCCTATAATGGTAATACCAAATATAACCCTGCAAGCACAACATTCAATGTCCTTGTAAACAAAATAACAACCAGCTTCTCTACATATTACGATAGCCAAAGCAACGAAATAGTCGCTACCCTAATTAACGAAGCTACAGGAAAAGGAATAGTCGGAGGTACAGTAGGCATATTCCTAAACAACGTTAAAAACATCATTGTAACAGACACCAACGGCCAAGCCAGACTCTCACTGGGCAATGTAAATCCAAATTCATTTACAGCATATACAACATATGCCGGAAACACCAAATACCTTGGATCAAGCAGAACAATAACTCCTGTAGAAAACAAAATAGAATCCTACATTTCAACAACCTACAATAAAGAAACAAACGAAGTGATAACAACTTTAATCAACAAAGCTACCGGAAAAGCTATCATTGGAGGAACTGTAAACATTGTCGTAAATAACGTTAGAAACAATATAAAAACAGACACCAACGGTCAAGCAAAAGTCTCTATTGCAGACTTAGCTCCAAATGTATATTCAGTTACTAGCTCATATGCCTGAAACACCAAATACACAGCAACAACCGAAACCAAAAGCTTTGTAAAAATCTAAAAAAAAAGGGAATCAACACTCCCTTTTACTTTTTTATTTTTTGTAAAAATTTTACTTCAAAATACTCAATGCTTTTTAAATCTTTAAAAAAAAATAAGTTTAGTAAGCATTTTTTCTGCTTACTGCAGTATAAATAATAAATATACCTACTAAAATTAAAACTATTTGTGGAAATATTGCAAAGAATATTGCTGGAATAACACCTAATTCTGCGAGTAACCACAATACTCCATAAATAACTATTAAAGCACCGAATAGAATAGCTATTTTATAACCGATATCCTTTAAATCATAAAAAGGAAACATACCATTTGGAATAGGCATCCGATCACCTACAATTCCTTGGTGCCGTCTTCAGTTCCGACAATGACCTTATCAACCATCTGTGAAAATATTCCGTTTTCAACAACACCCGGAATTGTATTCAAATCAATTTCCAAATGTGCCGGAGATTCAATTTTCTCAAATTTGGCATCGATTACAAAGTTACCATTGTCAGTGATTACCGGACCATCTTTTCTTTGAGCCATCCTTATTTCACATTCAGCACCCATATCTTCAAGTTCCTGAATGACCACGCGTGATGCATCTGGCAATACTTCAACAGGCACAGGAAATGTTCCCAGTTCATCAACACATTTTGACTCATCGACAATTACTATGAACTCCTTTGCCGCATAGTCAACGATTTTTTCTTTGGTATGGGCAGCACCCCCACCTTTAATCAAATTGAATTGGGAATCGACTTCGTCCGCCCCGTCGACAGAAAGGTCAATGTCATGCTCTTCAAGGGTAGTTATTGGAATATTCCATTTTTTTGCAATCATCAATGACTGAAATGAAGTTGGAATGCCTAAAACATTAATTCCCTCATCACGAATTCTCATACCTACTTTTTCAATGAAATAATGAGTAGTAGAACCTGTACCAAGCCCTAAAACCATTCCATCTTTAACATATTCCGCAGCTTTATATCCTGCATTCTTTTTACTAGAATCATTACTACTGGCATTTTTCATTATATCACAAATCCTAAAGTAAGTTTATTAAGTCTATAACCTTTTTTACATTCCTCTTTATGTTTTCCATTATTTTCCAAAACAATGCATTTGTCATTTTCAAAAAGCCCATCAGGGAAACACAAATCATGGAAATCGCATTTTTCATCACAATCCAAAGCGTTATATGTGAATGTTGATCCTTCAAAAATGCTTTTTGAATCTGTTAAGATATCAATTTTTGCTCTGTCAATTTCAACAGGAATAACCACACCACCGGAATGGACAGGACATTTCTGTTCATTGTCCCTAACATCAACAACAACATATTTCCTGTTCTTTTCCAAGTTTCCTACACATGATGATTTGAACCTACAGCTTTCGCAGTCTTCAGCAGGGCCTAAAAAAACGAATTCCTGACCTTTCTTTGCCAAATCCTTACCTATCAATGTAATCATTAAATCACCTCTGTTCTGTGTGCCAGTTCATATGCTGCCTCTTTTGAAATTCCATTGTCACCCAAAATAGTATATCTTTCAGGTCTGATTTCATGAGCCATCATCAACGCTTCGATAATGTCTTCATCTGCAATATTCAGTTCTTTTGCAGTTGTTGGAGCTTGAACCGCTTTAAGTGCATCCCTAATAGCTTTCCAGTTACCCCCATGAAGATACATCATCATTATTGTTCCAATACCACACTGTTCACCATGCAAAGCAGGCTTTTCAAGAATTTTATCCAATGCATGTGAAAACAAGTGCTCTGATCCGCTGGCCGGTCTGGATGAACCTGCAATACTGATAGCCATTCCTCCACTGAACAGTGACTTCATGACTATGCGTGCACTAGGTTCAAGATTAGGTTTGATGTTGGCGATATTATCCGTGATTAAATGAGCTGACATTATTGATAATGCGGCGGCTGATTCACTGAACGATTCGTTTTTTAATCTGTGTGCCAATTCCCAATCTTTAATGGCTGTAAAATTGGCTATCAAATCAGCACATCCTGCAGCCAACAGTCTAAATGGGGACTGTGCAAGAATTTCTGAATCGGCAATGACTGCAATCGGTGAATGAGCATTGAGTGATATGGAAGTATTAGGATTTTTTATAGATGCCATAGGAGATACAATACCATCATGAGATGCTGTGGTTGGCATAGATACAAAATATACTCCCTGATTATATGAAGATAATTTAGCCACATCAATGACTTTTCCACCTCCGATACCCAAAACGGTAGTGTCCGGCGTAATCAATTCTTCAACTTCAGATATTGATTCTTGTGATGCATTGTCAACTTTAATTACATCGTATTCAATATTGTCCTTTTCAAGACTTTCAATTGCCGGAACTGCCCCCACATCATATGTATGGGAACCGGTAACAATCAAAATCCTGTTGTCCAAATGTAAAGATTTGCAAATTTCACCAGTATCCTTAATAATACCCGGATCAATGTAAACTTCACGTGGCATTTGTATTTTCCTATTACTCATAATATCTCCTAAAATTAAATTATTCATTAATATATATGTCAGAGATAATTATAAATAACTTTCCGAAAAAATTTTATTAAAAAAAAATAGATGATAACGAGAAATTATTCCCAGTTATCTAAAGAAATTATAGACCCATTGCTTCAAGCATGGACTGGACACCTAAAACAATGATTGCAACCCCACCGAAAATTTCAATATAATCGGCATATTTAATGGCAATTTTAGTTCCGAAATTACCAATCAATAACCATATAATAACTGCAATAATACTCAATCCGCCTAAAATATATGGGTCTACATGTGCAACGGCACCCTGTGAAGCTAAAATAAGGTTTTCAATGTTTCCAAAAATAATTAATCCTGTAAATGGAACATACGGTTTTAAATCAATCATTTTATTCACTTCCTTTAGTTGACCTAATATGTCTTACAGCATCACGAATAGCTATAATACCCAATATTACAATAGCAAGGCCGCCAATAAATGTGATATAATTTGCATATTGTATTGCTATCTCGGTAGCAACGGTCCCAATAAATAACCATATAATAACTGCAATAATACTCAATCCACCTAAAACTTTAGCATCCACACCTTGAACAACACCCTGTGAAGCTAAAATAAGGTTTTCAATGTTTCCAAAAATAATTAATCCAACAAATGGTAAAAATTCTTCTAACAATTTATCACCTAATAAAACTTTTAAATGTCTTAATATAAATAAATACTACACTAAAAAAGATATCAAATAAATTTAATACTGATTAAAAACAGATAATTTAACATTATAAAAATTATTTTAGGTGATATGGTGGAAAATTATGATGAATGGTTTCATGATATTTTAGAAGAAGCAAACATTACTGATTCAAGATATCCTATTAAGGGAATGGCTGTTTGGATGCCATACGGTTTTCAAATAAGAAAATATACAATGGAAATAATAAAAAAATTATTGGATAAGGACCATGAAGAAGTATTATTTCCAATGCTTATTCCTGAAACCGAACTTGCAAAAGAAGGGATTCATGTAAAAGGGTTTGAAGATGAGGTATATTGGATTACAAAAGGCGGTCAGACTGAATTAAATGAACAGTTGGCATTAAGACCAACAAGTGAAACCGCAATGTATCCTATGTATGCTTTATGGATTAGATCACACATTGACCTTCCAATCAAATATTATCAGATAGTAAACACATTCAGATATGAAACAAAACACACCCGGCCCCTAATACGTGTCCGTGAGATTACAACATTCAAAGAAGCTCATACCGCCCATGCAACTAAAGAGGAATCTGATGAACAAATTCAGGACTTTATTGCTATTTATAAAGAATTCTTTGATGATTTGGGAATTCCATACCTTATTTCAAAAAGACCTGAATGGGACAAGTTTCCTGGTGCTGACTACACAATGGCTTTTGATGTAATCATGCCTAACGGTAAAACCTTGCAAGTAGGCACAATTCACAATTTAGGCCAAACATTCGCAAAAACTTTTGACATTAAATTTGAAGACAAGGACGGACAGCACAAATTCGTTTATCAAACCTGTGCTGGAGTATCCGACAGGGTTATTGCATCTGTTATTTCAATACATGGCGAAGAAAAAGGATTACGCCTCCCACCTAAAGTATCCCCTAACCAAGTTACAATCATACCAATTTTATTTAAAAAAGGAAAAGAAAAAGTTTTATCCAAATGCGGTGAAATAAAAGCAAAACTGGAAGCTAAAGGTTTGAGAGTCAATATCGATGACAGGGACATCAGACCGGGTAAAAAATTCTATGACTGGGAGTTGAAAGGAACTCCAGTTAAACTAGAACTTGGTCCAAGAGACCTTGAAAACAATATTACAATAGCTATGAGAAGAGATGAAGGAGAAAAAATAGAATTATCCTTAGATGATGCTCTTGCAGACAATGTGATTGAATTATTAAATAAAACCGCAGAAAATCTCCACGATTGCGCATGGGACTTCCAGGAAGAACATGTTAAATTCACAGAAAACCTTGATGAAATTCCAGATATTGTCGAAGCCGGAAATGTGGTTAAATTCCTATGGTGCGGAGACGAAGCTGTTGGAAAAGAGATTGAAGAAAAAACCGGTTATGATATCCTAGGTATTCAGGAAGAAGTATCCGAAGGAAAATGCATAGCCAGCGGAAAAGATGCAAAATACATTACTTTAATAGCTAAAACTTATTAAGTGATTTAAATGGATGACATATATGCAATAATTCCTGTCTCAAAGTTTAAAAATGCTAAAACTCGCTTATCCCCATTTCTATCAGAAGAAGAAAGGGAAAAGCTCTTGAAAGTGATGCTTCAGGACGTGACAGACACCCTGAAAAAATATGTGGATAAAATTTTCATCATAAGCAGGGATGAAGATGTGCTGAGCTATGCTAAAAGCCTGAACCTGGAAACCATCCTTGAAGATGACAATTCCAATCTGAATAAGGCTTTAAAGCAGGCGATGAAATACTGTAAGGGAAAAACAAGAAAAATCATTATTGTTCCATCAGACATTCCGCTGATTGGAAAAACAAATTTAAAAATGCTTATTGATGCATCCAAGAGCTTAGACTTTATTATTGTTCCCTCAAAAGGTGGTGGGACAAACATGATAATAATGAAACCTATGGCAATACACACCAGATTTGAAGGTTTCAGCTATAAGGAGCATGTCAATGCCGCCGAGAGGAAAAAATTAAATCCGCAGGTTCATGATTCCTTATTCATGGCATTGGATGTAAATACCGCTCAGGATTTGGGCGAAATCATGATACATGGCGAAAAAACCCACACCAGAAAATACCTGAAGGAACTGAAAGTCAATGTCGAACCATTCAGAGGATCTGAAAGACTGAAAGTTACAAGAGCTGATTAAATGATTGTTATGAGTATTGCGGGCGTTGACCCATCAGCAGGGGCGGGAGTTTTAACTGACATTAAAACATTCCAAGCCATCGGAGTTTACGGAACAGGAATAGTTACTGCGCTGACTGCACAAAATCCATATAAATTCTTTTCAACATTGCCTATTGCTGAAGATTACATATCCGAGCAAATCGATTCCGTTTTGGATGCATATGATGTGGAATTTATCAAGACCGGAATGCTGTACTCCCCCGACATAATTAAATTGGTATCACAAAAAATTAAGGAGTATAATCTAAAAGCGGTAGTTGATCCGGTTATGGTGGCGACTTCCGGCGGAGATTTGACCAAACAGGATTTGGCAGATGCATTTAATAAATATCTTCTTCCAAAGGCTATTTTGACAACACCAAATATTACAGAAGCAGAAAGATTGACTGATTTTGAAATTAAAACCGCTGAAGATGCAATAAAGGCATCCGAAAAAATAGTTTGCGACAATATCATTACCGGAGGACATCTAGATGGAATAAATACCATCAATATTGACGGCAATATCACAATTAAAAAACAAGAATTAATAAAAACAGACAACTTGCATGGAACCGGCTGTAATTTATCTGCAGCCATTGTAGCTTATCTTGCAAAGGAAAATACTCTAGAGGATTCTATTTTTAAATCCCTTGATTATGTTTATGAAAGCATAAAAAATGGAAATTATGGGACATTAATAGCTAAACTATAACTATTGGCCCATATCTAATTTTTCAACTATGGATTCCTGAAGGGCAATGAACTCTTTTGAATCTCTTTTTCTCGGCCTTTCAATATCAACTTCAACAATTTCGGCAATTCTACCAGGATTTCTATCCAGAATTACAATTTTATCAGCTAGAAAGACCGCCTCATCGACATCGTGAGTTACAAAAACAATAGTATTTTCAAATCTTTTCCAAACCCCAATCAGCTGTTCTTGAAGCTTGTGTCTATTTTGCATATCCACTGCAGAAAACGGCTCATCCATAAGCAAAATAGGTGAATGATTTAACAAAGATCTAATAATTGCAACCCTTTGCTTCATACCACCCGAAAGTTCATGAGGATAGCTATCCTTAAACTCAATTAAACCAACACTTGTAAGATATCTCTCTGCAGCGGCAATATTCTCTTCCTTGGAACCCTGTTTTGTCATTTCCAAACCGAAAGTTACATTTTGCAAAACTGTTAACCACGGGAATAATGAATATTGCTGGAAGATCACCGCCCTGTCACCGGATGGCTTTTTGACAACTTCCCCATTAGCAATTATTTCACCTGAGGTAGGATGTTCAAGACCTGCTATCAGACGCAGAAGTGTTGTTTTACCGCAACCTGATGGGCCTAAAAGACAAATCAGCTCCCCATCATTAATAGTTAAATTAATATCCTCCAAAACAGACAATTTCTCTGTTTTTTTACTCACAAAGGATTTATAAATATTCTTAATTTCAATTGACATTCAACACACCTACCAGAATATCTTATCTTGAGCCTTTGTAAATACAAAGTCAAAAGCAAGCCCAATTAAACCTATCACAAGCATACCTACAACAGTGGTACCTGTATCAAAAAGGTTTGTTGCTGTTAAAATCATATAACCTAAACCACTACTTGAACCGATCATTTCTGCTGAAATTGTACACATTAAGGCAATTCCAATACCTACCTTTAAACCAGAAACGATATACGGAAATGTAGACGGCACTACTACACGTCTTAAGACGTTCCAATCATTCGCACCTAAAGTCTGGGCGGATTCGACTAAAACCTTATCAGTTCTCTTTACACCATCAATTGTATATACCAGAATAGGGAAAACGCATCCCATGAATATGATAAATACCGCAGGAACTGTTCCTATTCCAAACCATAAAATTGAAAATGGAATCCATGCAACCGGTGGAATTGGTCTTAAAACACTAATCACAAAAGTACATAAATCTTCCAATGTCTTATACCATCCCAGTAAAATTCCTAAAGGGATAGCCACGACAGATGCTAAAATCAAACCTGAAAATACCTTAAATAAAGTATCAACTGTGTTTGTAAGGAGTTTTCCATTTTGAATTACCACCCATGCAGAGTTTACCACATCAACAGGGCTCGGCAATATAAATGAAGAAAATAACTCAATACCATCAGTTATGAAATACCAGAATAATATTATTAGAATCGGTAAAATTAATGGAATAAATTTATTCTTATAATTATCAAACATTTCATCACTTAATTAAAATTTTTATACAATTTTAAATTTATGTATTATGATATAAAAACTTTTAAAAAAAAATTGAAAAAAAATAAAATTAAGAAGTGTCTGCTACCTCAATAGCTTCAACTTCTATAGCATTAACATAGTCTTCATCTTTCAGAACGGATTTGGTACTCATTGCGCCAAACAGCATTGTAGATAAGTTATGTATCAGTGAAGATGTTGATGGTGGAATAACCCCAAACACACCTAAAACAAGTAAGGATCCGTTTACTGCAACGATGTTGCGATAATTCTTATTGATTTTATCCAACATTCCTTCGCTTAGTTTTCTAAGTGTTACAAGATTATACAAATCATCAGACAATAATGATATGTCCGCCACTTCACGGGCGATATCCGATGAATGTTTCATTGAAACAGAGACATCTGCAGCAGCTAAAGCTGGCGAATCATTTATCCCATCCCCAACCATGATTACTGTTCTTCCATCTCCTTTTAACTCTTCAACAATTCTTGACTTGTCTTCCGGCAGTACTTGTGACCTGTATTCGGTAATTCCCAATGCTTTTGCACTTGCTTTAGCACCGCTTTCACTGTCACCGGTTAGCATTATGACATGTTCAACGCCTAACTGCTTAAGCTCTTCAATGACATACTTTGCCTCTTCGCGTACCGGGTCATCAATGCATATGATTCCTTCAAGCTTTCCATCAATAGCCAGATAAACAACAGAATGTTCATTTTCTTCCTTTTTGAGTTTTTTATCTTGAGTTTTGGTAACTTTGACCTTTTCATCATCAAACAGGAAGTGCTTTGACCCAATGACTGCACGCTTGCCGTCATATTCCGTTACGATACCATGAGCTACAATGTATTCGACTTCACTGTGGTCCTCTTCATGTTTAAGACCTTCCGCTTCTGCCTGTTTTACAATGGCAGTCGCAATGCTGTGAGCGAAGTGCTCTTCAATACATGCAGCCATCCTTAGGATTTCATCACGTTTGTATCTTCGTGACATTGGAACGACTTTGACAACCTTAGGGGTTGCATTGGTCAATGTTCCTGTTTTGTCAAATACTATTGTATCCGCATTTGCGTAACTTTCCAGGAACTTTCCTCCTTTAATCATCATCCTATTGTCGGATGCTTCACGCATCGCAGATATGACTGATAATGGAGTAGTAAGCTTGATTGCACATGAGAAATCAACCATCAGGACTGAAAGCGCCTTTGAAGCATTTCCAGTAACAAGATAAGTTAAAGCGGTAGCAAGGAAACTGTATGGAACAATTGAATCCGCCAGCTTTTCGGCTTTGCTTTGGGTTTCGGCTTTCAACTCTTCCGAATTTTCAATCAAATCGATAATCTTGTTTAATCTTGTTTCCTTATTCATTGAGTAAACTTCAACTATTAGGTTTCCTTCTTCAACGACAGTTCCTGCATGAACAGTTTTTCCAGGCATCTTATGGACGGCTAACGGTTCGCCTGTCATTGAGGATTCATTGACCATTCCTTCACCGGCAATCACTTTTCCATCGACAGGTATTACATCACCCATATGGACTTTGATTTTGTCTCCCTTATCAATTTCAATAGCCGGACACTGCCTTTCCTCACCATCATCACCCACTATCCAGACAGAATCAATATTCAAAGCCAAACTGTCTTTTAATGTGCTTTTTGCTTTCTGTACAGTGTAATCTTCAAGAGCATCTGAAATTGACAGCAAGAACATCATTGATCCGGCAGGAGCAAATTCTCTTTGCATCAAAGCCCCCGCAACTGCAGCACCATCAAGAAGTGCAACATCTACACGGAAACTAGTTAAACTGTCCAAACCTGCCCAAATATATTTTAAAGAGCGATAAAACGCCATGGCATTTTTAATAGGCATTGGCAGGAATAGCCTTCCTAAAAACCTATTGACAACCATACCCATTAGCTTATAATAGAAATCATCGGTTATTTCCTTTGAAACTTGAGTTTGTGTTGGTTCTGCTTCAAAAAGGTCCTCTAATGTGATTCCATTTAAAATATCAAATATTCTTTGCTTGTTTTCCTCGCATTCTTCATAATATATTAAAATACTGCCGTTTTTGTGAGAAGTGAAAACCTCATGGATAAAATCCTGGTCTAAAAGTAATGAAGCAATTCCATAGCCTTCCTTTTCAGTGAAAGCCCACTGACCGGAACGGAGCCTTAAACGATTCCCACGGTCATACATTACTTGATATTTCATTTTTTTAACCTTAGAAATGATTTATTCCTTTGCTTCAACATAAATTTCTTTTTTATCCTCTTCGTGTGCATCTACAACAATGTCTTCAGCATTTTCTTTCATGTCCTGGAAGCATTCTTCAGCATCTTTTCTAATAGACATTACAGTGGCCATACCCTGTGTTGCCGCGTCTTTTACAGCTTTTGATTCTAAAACTTTTTTACCAACCACTGCAGTCGCAATACCTGCAGCAAAAAGCAATGCATGTTTATGTTCAACACATTTATCAATAAATTCTTTATTAACCATCTTTCAACTCTCCCAAATTTTTAAAATAAAATGCTCAGCTAGTTAATATTTAGGCATACCTAATATTTAAGTTTTAGGTAGACCAAAATTTTTATGGAAATCATTAAATAATATGAGAAATGAAATATTGTTTAAAACAAGTAACTGGTGTAAACTTGAATGCCGACAAAAAATTTTTCTCAAAAATAGGGTTTAATTATTTGACAATGGGATTGATTGCAATAGTATTTCAAATTATCCTTGTAAACATCTTAGCCTACACAAACATGGATTTATTAAACGACATCAATTTCTTAGCTGTTCTATCATCATTTTGCAATTATGTCATACCTCTCCCAATTTTCATTTATTTGATGGGAAAACTGGATTCTCAAGAAATCAAAAAAGAAAGATTGGGAATTCAAAAATTAATAATCTACGTATCGGTCGGCTTTACGATAACCCTTTTTGGAAACGTATTCGGGATTATAATAACATCAATCATATCCCAATTTATAGGCAATGCCGTTGCAAATCCTGTGCATGATTTAGTGAATTCGACAGACATTTTATTGAATATAATCCTTATTTGTCTTATCGGTCCGATATTTGAAGAGTTGATTTTTAGAAAATTGTTGATTGACCGAACCATTAAATACGGTGCAAAAGCCTCCATAATAATTTCCGCAGTATTATTTGCATTTTTCCATGGAAACCTGAATCAATTCTGTTATACCCTTCTTTTTGGAGGGCTTCTGGCATATGTCTACATAAAAACCGGACAAATTATCTACCCCATCATTTTGCACATTATTGCCAATTTGATGGGATCCGTTGTTACCTTATTTTTCTCAGCCAGCGCAACTGCAATAATCAGCTGGTCATTTAGCGTCACAGACATAATTATCGTCACAATATACTTTATTGTTACATTACTCCTTTTCCTTATCGGATGCTTTAAATTAATATATTGTGACAAAACCGAATTTCTTAAAAAGATGCCAATTCCATTAAAAACAATTTTCCTAAATTATGGAATGGTCTGTTTTATTTTATTCTTCACATTCGTGATTATTCAACAGATAGTCTAATATCGACTAAAATAATAACAAAAAAAAGAATTCTGAAAAAAATTGTTAAGAGAAGAGTTTAAGCCTTATCTTCCCTTTCTTCTTCAATAGCTTCAGTAACACTATTTAATATTTGAAGTGATTTGGAAAATGCCGGCATGCCTGAAGTTAATAAAACAACTCTCAAAACATCAACAATTTCCTCTTTAGTGATGCCCAATACTTCAATTGCACTCCTCATTTGTTTTTTGGTAGCTCTTGGATCTGCACGAGAAGAGGTAATGCCAATAGCTATTAATTTTTGAGTTTTATAATCCAGGACCTTCCCGTCCCATACTGTATCATTAATGTTGGATACTAACTCATACAAATCAGAATGTTCATCTTTTAATTCCCGTATACCTTTACCGTAATATACATCTCCTTTCATATAAATACCTCAATTATTTTAATTAATATTATTTTACTTTTTTAAATTATATATAAATAGCTATCTTACACAAATACTATTAGTTAAAAATTATTCTCCAATAACATCCAGTAATGTGATTCTATTTATTTAGATTCGATATCTGTTGCTTCCAGTTTCATTATTACTGGCCTTAAACCATCATTGCAGGATACAATTGCAACACCGGGAGTTTTAATCCAGTCCTGATAGTACCAATCTTCACTTGCTCCATGAGCTAGAGCAAAAACATACTGATAGATTGCCTTCCATGCCTCATCGCAAAATCCATCAGGTTTTGAATAATCCGCATAGTAAATTTCACCCTCGCCCATCAGAGGGCATGTTGATAATCCTTCCACACCATATTCCTTTGCAAGGTCTTCCTGTAGAGTTGTCTTTAGGATTGTGATTTTGACTTTTTTCATAATATTACCTTTGTATTTAAATCATATTCTATTTTGCAATTCTCATGAAATTAAGAATAATTATAAATCATTATTTTCTAAATTTTAAACCACACTTATGAGAATCAGCGATTTTATCACCCACAGTATAGTAATCATGATTCCCATCATCATAAGCCAGCGGATTGAGCTTTTTCAGTTCTATCCGATTTTTTTCATTTAAGATTTCCTCATCAGCCTGAATATTAACGACTTCACCAGTAATCTGAGTGTGGCTTCCAACTTCCGCAACATGCATCAACCTACATTCGGCAGATACCTTAAACTCATTGATGATTGGAGCATTTACCTTTTCAGCTATTTTGTATGTGAAATTGACATCTTCTATCTTGTTTGTATCATATCCTGATGCAATTCCCATATAATCTGCCTCAAGAACTTGTTCCACACTAGGATATCCTATGCAAAACTCTTTGGAATATAGGATGCTTTTCAATGTTTTTCTTTTAAGCGTAGTGTTTATTGCTATCATCACTGCCGGAGGGTGATGGGAACACATTGTAGCAAAAGCCAAAGTGCAACAGTCAGCATTTCCATCCTCATCAAAGGCTGATGCAACGACAGCAGGAGACGGATACATTATTGAACGGGGTTTTAAATTCACTTTCATTTAAATCACTTAAAATTTTTGACCAATTTCATAAGCTTTTCTTAAATCATCTTCAGCATTATCGGCATCTCCAATGAATTTAACACCTGCCACTTCTAATGTTTCAATATATTCAAGTTCCGTATTATTTAAGAATGGTTGAGCTTCTGTAAGCTTGATATAGGGTTTGTAGATGTCCTTATTAGGATATGCATGTGTAAATATCATTGCTGCCTTTCCATTGAATTTCTTATCAGGATTGTTGAAAATAGAGTAGAACCTGTCTACGATTGTCTTTGCCTGTGCGGTCATTTGCCCAAAGTAGATTGGTGATGCTAAAATTATACTAGCACCCTCTGCAAGCTGATTGATGATTTCTGCACCATCATCATCGTATCTGCAGTCTTTTCCTTTAGAGCAAATTTCACATCCGCTGCACGGACTGATATCCAACTTTTCCAAATAGTATTTGATTACCTCATGACCGTTATCCTCTGCACCTTTAATCATCTCATCCAAAACTCTATTGGTATTGCCTTTCTTTCTAGGACTTGCCTGTAAAGCTAAAATCTTCATATTAATTACCTCACACTAAATTAATGAATTTGAAATATTTATAATTTATTAATGCAACTAATAGATTTCATGAGATATGTTTCCAACAAGACAGTACTAATAAAAACAACAGTTGCTTTGTTTAATTTGATTTAATTGAACATCATTAACATTAACTGCAAGAGTTTTGAACATCACATTTCTTTTACACATCAATACATTTAAAAAATAAGTTTTCAATAGGCAGTGGCAGCAGTTAATGTTTTAACAAATGTATCCTGAAAATATTTAATATAATAAGTTTCAAAAAAAAGTAGTGTAGAGAGGCGAGTAGCACAACTATCGCATAAGTATTCATATAACCATCTCAAATATTATTTTACTTTTTTAAATTTATATAAATAGCTATTTCACAAGCAGTAATCATATATTTAATAGCTCGACAAAACAAAACGAACAATTATTTCCCATTACATTACATTCTCTCTTTTTATAGGTAAATCA
>NZ_JBGVOG010000129.1:0-2123 GCF_045126245.1 Methanobrevibacter sp.
CCTTATCACCCTTCATCAGCGTAAGTATATACCCATAATTTTAAAGCCTGTAGCGGAATGCAAAAGGGAAAATGATAGCGATTGGGAACAGCGTAAGTTCGGAGATGTTGGCTCGGTATCAATGTGTAAGAGAATATTTAAAAATGAGACATCAGATGTAGGTGATATTCCTTTTTACAAGATAGGAACTTTTGGCGGAGAACCGGATGCCTATATTAGTAGAGAATTATTTGATGAGTATAGGGAGAAGTTTTCATATCCGGATGCGGGAGATGTTCTTTTATCTGCATCAGGAACAATTGGCAGAATTGTTGAATTTAAAGGGGAAGAGGCATATTTTCAAGACTCAAATATTGTGTGGTTGTCGCATGATAAATCTATTAGTAATAAGTTTTTAAAGGTGCTTTATCCAACCGTAAAATGGGATGGAATTGAAGGAAGTACAATCAAAAGATTGTATAACGATAATTTCTTAAAAACACAATTTATGATGCCAAAAGTTGAAGAGCAGGAAAGAATTGGGGAGTATTTTGAGCAGCTAGACAACCTTATCACCCTTCATCAACGTAAGCCATTTTATCCAAAGAAACGGAGGAAATTTCATGTTAAAAGAGATAAAAGAAAGCGATTTATTCTATGAATATTATGCAAAGTGGATTGATGTTTACAAGAAGGGAGCAATTAGAAAGGTGACATTGGACAAATATCTTATGACATTGGCGTGGGTAAAGAAACTGGCACCTGAGTTGAAATTGTGTGAACTGAATAGAATAGCATATCAGCAATTGATTAATGATTATGCTACTTATCACGAAAGACAGACAACAATGGATTTCCATCATCAATTGAAAGGTGCTATTTTAGATGCAGTTGATGAAGGATTGGTGGAGCGTGACCCTACTAGAAAGGCTATAATTAAAGGCAAAACACCATCAGAAAAGAAGATTAAGTATTTGAACCAGTTTGAATTACATACTTTGATAACGAAATTGGATTTAGGAGGAACGGTAAATTGGGATTGGTTTATTTTGCTTGTTGCTAAAACGGGATTGCGTTTTTCAGAAGCATTAGCTTTAACACCAAGGGATTTTGATTTTGCTCATCAATCGTTGTCAGTAAGTAAGACATGGGATTATAAAGGTGGAGGAGGATTTCAACCAACGAAAAATAAATCGTCGGTAAGGAAAATTCAAATTGATTGGCAAATGGTAATCCAATTTTCAGAGTTAATCAAGGGATTGCCGGAAGATGAGCCTATTTTCGTTAAGAAGAAAGTTTACAATTCTACAGTAAATGATATTCTTAGTAGATATTGTAAAGAGGCAAATATTCCGGAGATTTCAATTCATGGATTAAGGCATACACATGCTTCAATACTATTATTTGCAGGTGTATCTATTGCAAGTGTGGCACGTAGACTAGGACATGCGAGTATGACAACAACGCAAAAAACCTATTTACATATTATTCAAGAGCTTGAAAATAGAGATGTAGATTTGGTAATGCGTTCGTTATCAGGATTGTCTTAATAAAGGAATAATAAAATGGCTTGCGTTGATTAAAGTTGATAAGGAATGGGTGGATCATATTTCCACCCATTTGAATTTTATAATTGTTCAATTACGATTATTTGAAGCAATGGAAAATAACACAAAACTCTTTACATGAGTAATGTGTGGTAGACTACTCCTGTCATGGCAAACTAGCCTCGGCAGAGTGCATGCCCCTTTTGTCATCAAGCCACACATGAAGGAGGCTCGTGTCAAGAGCTTTTGTGAGCTGAAAGAAAATATTGATTGTTTTAGATTGGGTTTACCGTAACTGGTAAGCCCTTTTTTGATGCAGAAAAACTTCTAGTCCCCGGGACCAGAAGTGGATTTCGGGGACTAGTTCTTGGGGATGCACCAAATTAAGTCATTCATAAAATAACTAAGTTTTATTGGACGTACCGCATCCTGAACCATTACTTCGCCTTTGAAGGTCAGTATCCGGTAAGTGGATTCTGATACATAAGCATTATAGATTTTAAATGATTCTTCTCCGATGCGGACATAAAGTGGAAGAATGTTTCCATTACCGTCATAGGTGGCGATAACTGGTACAACTTTCAAGTGGGTGCAGTC
>NZ_JBGVOG010000130.1:0-19464 GCF_045126245.1 Methanobrevibacter sp.
GTACTGTATATAAAATCGTATGCGGCAATAACTCATCTGAAGATACTGCAATACTTATATTGGGTGTTCACAGCCTTGAAGGAGGCATACATAATGCCACAAACAAATCAATAATCGAATTTACCAAAGCTAATGACCTTAACAGAAGATATATCGTATACTTCATCAAGCTTAACTATGAAGACAGCGGATTGAATACCAGCAATTACAATACCAACAGGCATATGGGAGAAATGCTGGCGAATGAATTTGTCGTTCCGGATATTGAAAACTACGATCCGTATATCGTTGTTGATATTCATGAAATGGAAAGTTACTGGGAAGAACAGAAATATGTTGGAGTTATGGACAATGAATCCGATCTGGAAATGGAGTATGCATTCCGGATAAGCAGCAATTTAAGCTATCCTATTTTGACAATCAATGCAGGCACTTCACCGAAGTGGGTGACAATCCCAATTTCCAAAAATGGCCATACAGTAATTCTATTCGAAACTCCTCAAATAGACAAAATGGATAATAAAACACAAATTGCAAAAGATTTGATTAAGACAATTGATACATTGCCTATCTACTGATTCTTGGTGCATACCATTGGAGACTTGACATCCCTGCAGACAATAAAGCCGCTTATGAATTGAATAAAAAGAATTCTCTAGCAAAACAAGCTTTCCAACATATTGAATACTTCACAGCATTGGCAATTATCACATTCTTAGCATTGGTTATCTGCTATAGAGAAAAAAAGCAAAATGTAAATGACAAACATTATCCAACTTTTAATTTTACAAAAATAATTCAAATGAAAATCTGCTTAAAAATAGGGAGAAAAGAAGCATGATAATAAATCATGCTTAAGATTGGTTAATAAAAATTACTTTTTATTAAACTTCAAAATATCGCGTTTTGATTTAATGAACACGAGATGTTGATTTTTGAAATCTACATTTCTGTGTACAAATAATTATATGAAAAGACCAGTATATAAAGATTTGCGAATGTAAGTGCTTACTTGCATATTAAAAAAGAAAATAAATGAATATTATTTTAATAATTAATAAATTACGAGTTTTAAACATTTAATTTAAAATTTAAAGCTATTAAATGTCTTTTTAAAAAATGTTAAGAAAATGAAAATTAGTTCAAAAGGGGGAGAAAAGCATGATTATGGATCATGCTTTAGATAATAAAAATAATGGAATTATTTGTTTCTTCTAATTACAGCGTAACCGCCAATAATACCTGTTACTGCCAATAATGCTATGATTGGGTTACCTGTTACAGGCAAAATGTTGCTTGCAGTAACGTTCTGGGTTGTGTTGCCAGTTACGTTTCCTGTAATGTTTCCTGTAGCATTGTTGGTTGCATTGCCAGTAGCGTTTCCGGTTTCATTGAAAATAGGATTGCCGTCAGCATCTAAAGGAACGTAACCGGTTTGGTTTTCAAGAGGTAAACCGTTACCAGGTTCTAAATCAGAAGATCCGGTATGCACATCATAGTTGCTTCCAGCATAACCTCCTTGTTCTGCAGCGCAAACAATTCCTGCAGATGCAATCACACAAAAGATTGCAAGTAATGTTAATAATTTTTTATTGAGATTCATAAGTATCACCTTCATAATATTAAACTGAGATGTAGGCCATGAAATATAACATTTCATCGCCAACTAATACTATGAAAAAGACAGTATATAAAGATTTGCGAATGTAAGTGCTCACTTGCATATTAAAAAATAAAATAAAGAAATATTATTAAATTAAATTAAAAATTAAAAGATTTAAAAAGATAATTATAAATTCAGAGCTTGCAAGAAATGTTTTCAATTCAATTCAGAACAGAACATCCATAAACTATCGAAATTATCTTTTACGCCTGACATATCTCACAAACTTGGATGCACCATATGAAATTGCCCCAATAAAGACAATGCAACCTATGATAATGCCCAAATTGGAATTTCCACCGGAAAATTTCAGGGTGTCAAGACTTTTATATGCCGGAGCGACAGGAATGTCTTCCGCTTTAGTCAGATTGTCGTTGACATAAACATCATCAACACACCCGGTATAGTCAACGCCCAGAAGTGAACCGTCCTCATTTGAAACATATACATTAACATAGGAATCGTCACCTGAATGGAAATCATAAGTAATTATGTCCCTTCTGTCCAGTCCGTATTTGTCTGACCTTGCCAGTTCAACCATATCCCGGACCTTGTCGTCACTGCCCAGAGAAAGGTTTCCTGACCTGGACAATGAATAGTTGTTCGGAAGTGAAATGTACTGTCCAGGCTGCAATTGGCCGGTTTTAACCTTATCCACTGTTGCAAAACCATAGTTTCCGTTTGGTGCTTTAATAATGAAGTGCCCTCTTCCGTAAGGTTTTTTGATGCTTTGTATTTCCTCCAATTTTTCTTGGGATATTGTGTAGTCATCATTGATCATCTCAAATGAGATATTTTCACATCTCTGGCTGTCGACACCGTCATCAATACCTCCAAATCCAATCATCCATCCATCTTCAGTAATTATAACATGAGAAAAATATTTCCCGTCTGTTTTGTATTGCTTGATAACTGAAATTCCATGCCAATCCATGTTCTCCACTTTAATATCGGCAGTTACATTGGAATCTCTTCTGAAGGTCATGATGCTGTCGCTGCCGTTTTCCTGAAGGATAATGGAGCAGCAACCGAATCCGTATGCATCATCAATAACCAGATGGTCATTTTGATAATTGCAAGCGGTTGAAACACCAATGACTGAAATTAAAACAATGGCCGCACCAATTAATAAAATTTTGTTTTTGAAATCCATAAAAATCATTAGCCTTATTATAATAAAATATATGAATCACTTAATATTAAAGCTTTGAACCTATCAATTGCTACATTTTCAATATTTTGAATTGTTTCATCTACATGCCATTAAGTTATGACTTTGAATTTGAATATAGGTGATAAAATATTGAAAATTCCTTTCACCAAATTATAGTTTGCAAAATAAAAGTTCATTAAATTAAGTGAAATTTAAATAATATTGATGCAAACACCAGCTGGAAAAACCTGTATTTTATAATTTCGATTTGCTGAAATTGCTAATCTGAAATGTAGTGCCCTTTGAATAATTGCTATCCACCACATTATTCAAAAAATAATGGCATTTATTATGAATAACCAGTAAATATATATAATACTGATTTACTAACTATTCATTAAAGTTCATGGAGGTGTTTAAATGAATAAAAAAATACTTTTAATAATCGTTTTATTAGTATGTGTAGTTGCAGGATTTTTCATTTTTAATTTTGCAGGCGCTCAGAATTATGTTAATGTGAATAACGCTGAGTTCATGGTACCTGAAGGTTATCAAGTTATTGATCAGAATTATTCCGTCAATTTGACCAAAGGGGATAATTTCATTTGCATTAAAAAGAATATTTCAGCTAATAATATTAAAGATGCAATTAATGATTATATAAAAGCCAAAGAGGATAAAAATCATACCACTAATTTATCAAACTTCACTGTGAACAATACCCTTGTATACAAAGTAACAGTTGATGGAAGTCACATTGTCCATTATTGGTTTGAAAAGGACGGAAATATTCAGGAGTTATATACCAGAACCAGTGAAGCTGATACCGATAAATTAATTTCTGATATGATTACATCAATGAAGTAATCATTTAATTATTTGAGTGCAAAAATTGAATTGAATTTTTGCCATTCAAATCTTTTTTTTCTTTTTTTGTATGATTTAAAACATTCATAAGCTTAATACACCATAGTCACTATTGTTAGAATTCTTGAAACAATGAAAACTATAGTCAACATTAAAACATACATGTCAATTTGCGATGAATCGTTTTTTATATGATTAAATCCCAAAGCTATTGGAAGCAATCCAAATGCTGGGAAGAAATATCTAGTTTGAACACCAGTAGGTACTAATTCACCAACATGATTCCAAGTTACCATAAATAGGAAATAAGTTCCTACATAAAGCATTAAAAATACTAATAATGCACCAAATTTTGTTTTTAATTTGATTTTTTCTTCAGGATATAGTAAAAATACTCCTCCTATGAATAATAAATACAACGAAGTGAAATTTGTATCAAAGTAGGATTGGAATTTCAAATCATGCTCCAAATAACTAAATACATGCAACAATTCAATTATCGTATCCTTCTTATGACTTAACATATATCTAATTTGGTCATGATTATTTTCACTATAATACAAAGCCCTGGCAGAATGCCTCATTCCAGGATCAATATAGAACTTAGACCATAAAAGCATAATTACTAAAATAATTATAATGCTTAAAAATCCTAAATAATAATACTTTCTTTCTTTGAAATTTTCAACTGGAATGAATAATATTAAAAATATAAAACTAAAATAAGTTACCTTACAACAACCTAAAATCAAAACAATAACTGAAAATTTAATAATATGTCTATAGTCAAGTGACATTTTTGGGGATTTATATAATACCAGGAAATAAGCTATTGACAATATTCCCAAACCGTTAATCAGTGGATCAATACTGATACTTGCCGCCTGAGATAATGCCGCTGGAATACATGCAACAACAAATAATGGCATTTTTAAGATTGGTGTTTTCTTTATAGCATAAGCAACCAAAGCAGAGTATACAAATGAATTAAAAATTCTGCCTAACCACAATAACCATATCGCATTTAAATCCAATAATTTGGCTATAAAAATCCCAATTGCAGGAGCAATATATCCGAAAAATGGATTTTGAGCAAAAGCATGAAAAATTGGAACTGGAGTTGTATTAATGGGTTGAGTATCTGCATTCGTATTGAAAATAGATGAATTTACCATATCCATATAAACATAATCATAATCATTACCCTTCTGCGCTAAGTCAAATGTGGACTGAATAGTGAAATACTGCCCGATATATGTAACATTGTTTATAGTAACGTAAGCCGTTTCATTATATTCCGGAAAAATAACACCATTTGATGTCATTTCCGCACGAACAAAGTGTTCAACTTCATCATGAGTACAAAAAATTGGTGTTAAACATGAAAAAACAATTCCAAAAATTAAAAGGATTATAAATGCCGTTTTATAAAAACCCTCTTCATCACTATGTCTTTGATAAAAACTAATGAAAAGTATTCCAAATATGGACATTAGAACAAATACTAAAATTTCCATTTTAGGATGAGCATAATTATCTAGGCCCATTAATGAAAAAAAGATTGCTGAGATTAATACTAAATATAATATCCAATATTTTCTTGAAATGAAAATATCATTTTTAAACTCGCTTAATCTCATCTTTAAACTAAAATCATTAGTTTCCATATTTAATTATAATATAATTTAAACTACTTATAATTATTCAGTAAATTAGTCAAATTTAGAAAATGTATTAAATGAAATTATTTATAAAGGCTATATTTGTGGATAGCAGATAACTTTATTAAATCAAAAATTCAATAGTTTGAATGATTTTTTACCAATCCTTAAGTTCTTTAAAGGTCATGTTTGCGTTAAGAGGTGTTAGGCTTGGCCTTTTTTCAACTATTAATGCATATCCGTCACTGCCCTCATCATATTCCTTGACAAGATCAGAGACAATCATAATCAAATCGTCACTGTTCTGGTTTTCATCTAAAGGATATCTGAATATGTCCTCTTTTTCCTTATTTGTATTGTCGATTACGCCTTTATCAAGCATCTTATGTGACAAATGTGTTACCATAACGTCTTCCGATTCATACTTTGAGGGCACATTCAAATTAAATAAATCAACGCCATCAGGAAAACCTTCATTCTTAATTTTCAAAACCAAATCATGCAAAACCTTTTTTGCTAATGTGAAATCATAGTCCACATACCACTCGCCGTTTTCATCCTGTTTGTATGCAGTTTTCGGATCTACAAACAGGGAAACCGCTATTGCAGGAATGCCTAGGCTGACCGCTTCCAGGGCAGCACAAACGGTTCCGGACGATGTGATGTCACAACTGATATTTACCCCCTGATTTATTCCGCATATGACCAGATCAGGCTTTTCATCCATCACATAATTCACGCCAACGACAACAGAATCTGCAGGACTGCCTGAAAGGGAATATGCCGGACTTCCGTCATCAAGATTGCAGGAATCTAGTCTTAAATGTTTAAATAATGTCAATCTGCGGCCTACACTGCTGTTGTTTTCATCAGGTGCAACGACAAAAACATTGCCCAAATCCTCAACAGCCTGTTTTGCTGCCAATATCCCCGGTGCAAAAACACCGTCATCATTTGAAATTAAAATGTTCATAAGTCCCAAACCTAAAAAACTTTATATATTTATATCTTATTACGAATATTTAAAAACAGTTATTGTAATTTATAATAATAATTAAATAAAATCTGATTAAAAGAAAATTTAACAAATCATTTTAGATAATAAACATGATATTGGCCTTTATTGTAAATCTCATTATAATTGTCTAATGATAATGTTTTATCGGAAATAATATACGATGGAGTTTTTAAATCCGAAAAATTATAATCATCATCAAATGTTACATTTACCTGCAAATACCACCTAATTATTCTAGAATCCCTATAATTTGATCCAAAAGCTTTTTGATGATAGTCTGAATCACTTTGGATAATAAAATCAGTTACGTCAACCAAATCATTATCCGAACCTGAAATTTCATCACCTGCAATAAATGAAAATGATGATATGACTAAAATAATTATCAAAACTATTGGAATAGCAACTTTATAACCTGAATATTGCTTTTCATTAAATATATTTTCATTTAAATTCACATTAAATTCTTTTGGACAGTTTAAATAATCCAATATTCCTTCAAGGCAATAAATAAGAATATAAATTAAAGGAGGCATGAACTGTAGGGCGTAACGTAGGGTTTTAGTTTGATATATTGATATGAAAATCAAATTGATCATTAAATAAGATAAAAATAATAAGTTTAAAGCCTGTTCATTCTTATTAATATTGAATTCATTGATTAGAGAGTAAAAAATAGCAGTAGCCAATAAAAAGAATATATTGGTTAGAATATGACTTGAGAATACCTTAAATGATATGAATGTTGATATTGCCATGATAACCAATAATGAAATTAACAATATCCTGAAGTTTTTTGTTTTCCACTCTTTAATTGGTTCAGTAATTTTAGAATAATATCTAATAAAGTAATTTAATCTAAATATTACTCCAAATCCAATAATGCCATAAATTAAACATGAAAAAACCCTATCCAAACAACGACTTTCGCTGAAGAATATGCTTGAGAAATTTTTCAAATAAAATAGTTTATCATATACAACATCAATTCCACCACCAACACCATAATTTGAATTTTTAATTGTGCTTACTGATTGGTGAATGAAAGTCAAATCCCCACCATAATCAAGAATTAAATACTTGCATATGACCGCAAAAAGAATAATGGCTAAAATTATTGATAAAAAAAGATATTTGAACTCAGAACTTTTAAAATAATTATTTATTTTTGCCTTGAAAAAAGATTTATCATCGATAATGCAATCGATATTTTCTATAAAATTCCTTTTCATTATATAATACAATATTAATACAGGCAACATGAATCCGACTGTATACCTTGTAAAAAATCCTATAACCAACATCAAAAAAGTTATAATGAAATACTTTGAATCTTCATCAATAGCAATTATCCCAAATAAAAGCACTAAAATGGATATGGAAACTGAAGGAATATCCAATAATCCACTGGATAAATTAATTAATAGTTCAGATGTGCTTCCATAAATTACAACACCCATTAAGGATAAAATTGAATTGAATCTAAATCTCAAAAGGAGGTATAATCCAAGAAATCCGAAGAGTGCAAAAAATGATGAAACCAAAGAAATAGCCAACTGGTCTACAATACCCATTTTAAATAATAATGATGTTAAAAATGAAATAATGGGGCTATAAAAAATATCCTTAGGATTAGCAATACAATAATAATCCAAACCACTATAATTTAGAGCATTGATTAAATAAAGAGCTTTATCTGGATAAAAAATACCTCCAGACATATGATATTGGGTTCTAAAATAAATTAAACCCATAGAAAAAATAAAAACAATTACCAAATACAAATAATCCTTTTTATTTAAATTAAACACATTAACCATTTTAACCCAATCAAGAGAATTTTGTTTTGAAAGAAAATATTTTAATAAAAACATTCATTCAAATCATTATCATAAATATAACTAGTTTATATTTAAGGGGTTTTTAATTAATATAATTTAAATATTTGGCTTCGAAGAAATCTAATTTGATTTTTACAAAAAATAATAAATTGAATAAATATTAATTTGAACAATAAAATATATTCAAGGTTCAAAATTAATATTAAATCATCTCAACAATTCGTTTAACTCCAAGATAACCTGTTCAAACTTAACGCCGTATTTGTGATTTTCATCACCTATTGTCTTTTCAATTGCCTTTTTTGTGAATTCTCCGGCGATTTTTGCTGCCTGAGTCGGGGTCTTTCCCACCATTGTTGATCCGACAAATGATGATGCAAAAACATCACCTGTCCCATGGGAAACATAGTCTATCCTGTCATTGTAAACTATCTCCAATGATGAGTCCACCTTATCCAAAACAAGCATTCCCAATTTACCTTCCTCGTTGGTATCTCCCTTAAGTATGACATGTCTTTTTGTAAACTCTGAAAGCTCGTTTGCCATATCAAGCATTTCCTCTCTTGTGAATTCCTCTTTCCAAGGCTTATGCAATAAGTAGCAGGCTTCAGTTGTGTTAGGAAGAATGTAATCCCCAACTTTACAGAGTTCACCCATCTTGTCTGCAAATTCCTGGTCGAACCCGTTGTAAAATTCACCGTGGTCTGCCATCGCAGGGTCAACAAATACAAGCCCTCCAGGCTTTAATCGTGAAGCAATAATGTCTTTAATGTAATCCAATTGCTCGATTGATGCAATAAATCCTGTATATATTGCATCAAAATATATCCCTTCCTTTTCCCAATGCTTTTGTATTGCAGGAAGGTCTTCTGTCAAATCCCTTACGGTAAATCCTTCAAAACCGGAAGTGTGTGTTGATAAAACAGCTGAAGGAAGAATTGCTGTTTCTATTCCAAACGCAGAAATTACAGGCAGTGCAACTGTTATTGAGCACTGACCAAAACAGGAAATGTCCTGAATAGTTAAAATTTTAGTATTTTCACTCATCTTTTCAACTCAAATTATTAATATACAGAATAAATTTTATTAACATGTGTTATATATTTTTTTCCTTTATGAATTTAATTGATTAAACTAATATTATATAATGAGATATATAAAGTTTTAGAGTCAATAAAACACAGAAAAACTAATAAAATTATTAATAGAAAAAGGTTAAAAATAATTTTGAATAATGATAAAATTTTAACCGTCTTAAATTAAACTGAATTTTTTTAAGATTATACATCTGTGGAGCAATATCATGACCCATGAAGAAAAATATCTAAAAAATGAACTGCTGAAAAATGCCCGAAAACCTGAAGGCAAACTTGGAGGCAAGCTAATAGATATGATGAATGAAAATCATGAAAGCCTGGTGCAATGGAGCATAAAACATTTGGATGTCTGCAAAGAGGATGTTATTCTTGATATTGGCTGCGGTGGCGGAGTAAATGTTGAAAGATTTCTAAAAATGACAGAAAATAAGGTTTATGGACTTGATTACTCAGACATTGCAGTTGAAAAATCCGCTGAACGGAACCAAAAAGAAATAGAAGATGAAAGATGTGAAATCATACAGGGATCCGTTTCAAAAATGCCGTTCAATGACAATAGCTTCGATATTGCCACAGCTTTTGAAACCGTTTATTTCTGGCCTGATTTTGTAAACGACTTGAAGGAAGTCAGACGAGTTCTTAAAGATGATGGAATCATATTTATAGCAAATGAAGCAGTTCCAGTCAAAGATAATGGTCGTCAAAAGGAGTTCATGGAATTATTGGATGCAAAAATCTATTCAGAAGAAGAATTGAAAGATTCATTATGCAGGGCAGGTTTTAAGGACATTGCCTGTTTTAATAAGGAATCAACAGATTCATTTACAGGAGACCTTGCCACCTGGATATGTGCCATCGCCAAAAAATAGTTACCAGATAAAAGGAATAATCCTATATTTAACTTTCATTTTATATTCCCTGTAGCCGTCCAGTTCCTTCTCCAGTACCTTTTCTTCATTTTTGATTCTAAACGCAATTAAAATCGGATAAATCAGCAATATAACAAATGAATAAATTGAACCTAAAATCAACGGCATGGCCAAAAAGAGAAAAATTGTTGATGTATACATGGGATGTCTGACAAAGCCGTATAACCCATCATCAATCACCTTCTGGCTTTCACCAACCTCAATGGTTCGGGAGAGATACTCGTTTTCACGCAATACCTCCATATACATCAGGTATGCCAATAAAAATATTACAGAAGATGCAATCACAATAATCTCAGGCAGGCGTATCCAAGCGAATCTGAAATTCAAACCGGCCAGAACAAATGCTGATATGAACATCAGGCCGCTAATCAAAACCACCATCTTCTGTTCGGACTCGCTTTCCTTTGCATTCAATCTCCTTTTTAACAAATCAGGATCTTTAACAATCAATATGATTCCGACAAAAAACATCGGGATGAAGAATAATGCCATAAACAGCAACCCATTTGGAAAGTTGAGTGTTCCTGCAGGTACAAAAATCAAAAGTCCTACAGCAACCAATCCCAAAGTGAATTTTTTTAACGCCTGAAACAGTAATCCCCTATCCATTTTAACACTTAACTATAATTTCAAATTATCCACAGCACGAATAAGCTCTATCATGTGATTGTCCTTAATGTCTTGGGAAATGAAACTGTTTTCCTCAAAATAGAATGCAGGTATGCCATGCTCATTTAAAGGAATGGTCAGATAAGGACCGCTGGTTGTTTGATACGGATTGTAGTAGGATATGTTCTCTGTGCTCTGGGAGACTGTTCGTCCGTAGCTTTCACCGGTTCCGCCGTCTACAGGGCAGAATACGAATGTGTTGTAATCGCCATATGCACCGCCGTGAGCATGCACATCAACAGCCAATTCGTAACTTCCATTGAGAATTTCCGGATATACATATTTGTATGCCAAATCCTGTCCGGTTGCCCTTCCAGGCTGATCGTCCGGCAACAGTTTACCGTATTGAGAGAAGTCCAAACTCACATTAATGACATAGATGTCATAGCAGTAGTTCAGATTGTCCAATGTCGGAAGCAGCTTAAGCAATGTCTTGTGGGTATCGTTTTCAAGAGGATGGACACCGACAACATATGCTATTCTCTTGCCGTCTGGATTTCCGATATTTTTAATAACTTCAACAGATCCCCCATCAGATGAATTGTTTGCAATAAGTTCACGGGTTACGGCCGAATCGTTATTCAATCCGTCATGAATGACCTTGAAAGGATTGATGACCAATATAGAAAAAATTACAATAAACAATATTATTAACAGTATTAACTTGTATCTTCTTTTTAACATTAAGTCTAGTATAATTTTTTTAATTAATAAATATATCATTCAAGAATCCATAAAATAAAAAAAAGTATTTTATTATTGACTTGCAAATATTATAATGTTATATTATTGAATTGGATTGAATATTATGAATATTGGTAAACTGATTGGTAACACACCAATGATAAAAATTGATTATGAGTATGAAGGAAAATCTGGCAGCATTTACACCAAACTTGAATATTACAATTATTCCGGAAGTATTAAAGACAGAATTGCTTTATATATACTGGAAAAAGAAAGGGAAACAGGCAATTTAAAGGAAGGCCAGTCCATTGTTGAAGTAACCAGCGGAAATACAGGAATCTCCTTTAGCGCCATAGGCGCACTTTTAGGCCATGACGTGCATATTTTCATGCCTGACTGGGTATCCCTTGAAAGAAGGAATCTCATAGAAATGTATGGGGCGCATGTCCATCTTGTATCCAAAGAGGAAGGAGGATTTAAAAAAGCTTTGGAACTTGCAGAAGAATTCGCCAATGAAACCGGCGCATACAGACCACTCCAATTCGATAATAAGTTAAATGTTGAAGCCCAATATACAACAACAGGTAAAGAAATCCTTGACTCCGCACCTCATGTGAATGCTTTCGTTTCAGGTATCGGAACCGGTGGAACACTGATGGGAATCGGTAAAAGACTAAAGGACAATAATCCAAATTCCAAAATAATTGCTCTTGAACCGTCAACATTATCCATACTTAAAATGGGAATGGAAGAAGGTTCCCATATGATTGAAGGAATCGGTGATGACTTCATTCCGGGAATTATAGAACAAGATTTAATTGATGATATTGTTTTGATTGATGACTGTGATGCAATCAACATGTCAAAAAGAATAGCCAAGGAATTCGGTTTGGGAATAGGTATTTCAAGCGGTGCAAACTTCCTTGCATCAGTTTTAATCGATAATGACGATTTAAACATTGCAACAGTTTTTGCAGATGACAACAAGAAATACATAACAACAAAACTGTCCGAGGAAATAGATGACAATCCGAAATTACTTTCCAACAAGGTCAAGCTAATCGGATTTGAAGTGATTTAGATAAATCACCATTCATTTTATCATTTTAGATACTTCATTAAGATTTATCTTAATGAACTCTTTGTATTTGGGATTTGCGAGAATCTTGTATTGTTTTTTACCGTAACGCCTATAGGCATCATCCATTACCCTCTGCAAATCATCTATGTTACTGCTTAAAAGAAATTCCAATTTCTTTTTTTGATGATCATTTAAATTATCCATATAAATTTTGACTTTTGATTCAAATTTCAAAACCAAATTTGTGTTCTTTTTAGCAAATCTTTCAAGTAAAAATGGCGGAGTCAAATTAAAAAATTTTTCATATTCATTAACATCTTTATAAGTTATTCCTTCCTTATCCATAAAACTCACCTAAATTATTAAAACTCAATCATAAATCATAATGTATGTTGTGCAGCTTGTACAGGCATACTGAACTGCTTGAAGGGAATGCATAAATCATATAGTCAAGCTCTTCTAAAGTAATCTTCTTATTTATAATGAAGGCAAACATGTTTGCGACATTTTCCGCATCTGCGGCATATATTTCAGCACCTACAATCTGCAAATCCTTATCCACAATCACTTTCGCCTCTGCAGTCGAGTCATTTTTAAGCTCCAAAGCGTATGACCTTCCGTATCTGATTGTATGAACTTCGTATTCATCGCTTTTTTCGCCAACATATGCAGGTATGCCCACTGTAGCTATTCTAGGTATGGTATATGCCACTGCAGGAACTACAGGATAGGTTATCTCTCCAGCTTCTCCCAATAGCTCCTTTGCCAGGTATTTTGATTGATGTATTGCAACAGTCACAAGCTTGGCAATGCCCGTATCGGCCACGTCGCCGGAGGCATAAATGTTTGGAACATCAGTCTGCAGGTGACCGTTTACCTTGATTCCCTGTTTTGTGTAAGTCAATCCCACATTTTCAAGTCCGATATCATCTACATTGGCCTGTCTTCCCATTGCTGCTATCACATAGTCTGCGGTAATGCTTAATCCGCTTTCACAATTTACAGTAAAACCGTTTTCATAGGCCCTATTGTTGTCTTTAGCATCGGGATCTCTTAAATCATCGTTGGCATTCAGTCCCTGAACTGCATTTTGAACCTTCTCTTCAGGATTGTCAATCTCCACATTTGCAATAATCTCTTTAACCTGCTGGTTGAAATGGAAGCGGATGCCCTTTTCCTTCAATATCCTAATTACGTTTTGAACATAAGGCTGGTGGAAATATTTCAATGCCATGTTCCCGCGAACAATCACATCGGCTTCAAGGCCTGCTTCAGCAAGTATTGATGCAAATTCCATTCCGACAAAGCCGGCACCTATTATGACTGTATGCTTTGGCAATTCTGCAATATCGAGAAAGTCAGTGCTGTCATGGAGATATTGGCTGCCTTCGATGTTTGGAATGACAGGCTTTAATCCTGTGCAGATTACGATTTTATCAGTTGTGAATTTCCTATCTCCCACCTGAACAGTGTGTTCATCGACAATGACGCCTTTTCCATGGGCAACATCAAGGCCGTATTCGTCAAATTTGCCGTCCAAAAACAGAGACATTCCTGCAATCCTCTTCTGTTTGTACTTCATCAAATCCGGCCAGCTGACTTCAAGCTCTCCTGATTTTCCAACTCCTTCAAAGTTATCGGCCAATGCCTTAATCTCATACGGAGCATCGAGAAGCGCTTTTGAATTGCAGCCTCGGTTGGCGCATGCTCCACCGTATAAACTTTCTTCGACAATCAGGATTTTGAGTCCTGCCTTTCTTAAAAACCTGCCGCCCTGCCATGCGGCATTTCCACTGCCAATATAAACAACATCGTAATCCATGAATTTAACCTCTAATTAAAATATGTCCAATAGATTTATATAAACTTTAATTTATCAACGGCAAAAATAAGTTCCATCATATGCTTATCCTTATCGTCCTGCGGTGCAAAGCTGTACTCTTCAAAGTAAAATGCGGGAATCCCATGTTCATTTAAAGGAATTGTCAGGAACGGCCCGCTTGTTGTTGAATCCGGTGCGTAATACGAAATATTTTCACAGCTGTCTGCAACATTTCTTGCATATTCCGCGCTGGTGTGCTCCTTAACTGGGCTGAAAACAAATGTCCTATAAGGATAAGCCCCCACATTCGAGTGAACGTCAACAGCCAATTCATAATTTCCATTTAGAATTTCAGGATAAACATATCTATAAGCCAGATTCTGTCCGTTTTGCCTTCCCTGGCTGTTGTCAGATGATCCGTCACCGTAATGGCCAACATCTTCAGTTACGTTTATGATGTAAATGTCATAGCAATTGGTCAGATTGTCCATCTCAGGCAGCATCCTAACCAATGTCTGATGGGTCTGATACTCAAGGGGATGAACTCCAACTACATAAGCTATCCTTTTTCCGTTGGGATTTCCAATGTTTTTTATTACTTCAACCGTTCCGGGTTCATCTGTGGAATTCGAGAGGACCTCGCGAGTAACTTTTGAAGATTCATTTGTCTTGGCGTCACCTTTTAAAAGCGTTTCATTGATGATGAGCATGCCAAAAATTAAAATAAGTATCACCAATATTGAAATTATGATATGCTCCTTTTTGACCATAAACTAAATTTCATTTTAATAATTTATATAAGTATTTAAACAAAATATAATTAGGTGATATTATGGATGACAGAGAAAAAGTAATTGAAGCTTTTAAAAATTCAGAAGAACCTTTAAACGCAAAAAAAGTCAGCGAACTTTCTGGCGTTGAGAAAAAAGAAGTCGATAAAATTATGAAAGACCTCAAAAAAGATGAAACAATCGTTTCACCTAAAAGATGCTACTGGACATTGGCGGATAAATAAAATTTATCCCAACTATTTTTTTTAATTTTACTTGGTTAGATGCTATTGAGATAAAAACTCGATTGATTAATCCTTCAAAAAAATTTATAACATTAAAAGTAAAATTATTATATATAAAATTAGCCCATTTGAATTCAAGGGCAATATTACTTATTTATTCAAAAAGACAACAATTGGTGTACCATGGTTAAAGTTTCACTAATAATGCCTGTTTACAATAATGAAAATCATCTTGAAAATGCATTGGACAGCATCGTAAGCCAAACATTCACAGATTTTGAAGTGCTATGTGTCGATGACGGCTCATCTGACAATTCTCCGGAAATATTAAAGAGCTATGCAAATGATGATTCCCGCATTAAAATAATCAGCCAGGAAAATTCAGGACCCGGACATGCAAGAAACAATGGATTGAGACAAAGCAGTGGAGAATACATCTTCTTTATGGATTCCGATGATTGGATTGTTCCTGATTTTTTAAAATTGACCTATGAAAATGCCATATCAAATGACTCTGACATTTTATTCTTCAAAATAGGAAATATAGTGAATGGCGAAAACGTTGAACTTAAGCCATATTATAATTTTGATGAAATATTTAAAGATGCAAACTTCAATAACTTGACTTTCAACTACAAATCCATCAGAAAGCACGTCATGAACTCCCATTTTGCACCATGGACCAAATTATATAAAAAAGAGTTTCTTGACAGATATGAGGACTTCGAATTTGATGAGAAACTGCCTTACGAAGATGTCCTTTTCCACATAAAGGCCACATTAAGATCTTCAAAAATATCATTCGTCCCCCATTATCTGTATTACTATAGGCTCGACAATGAAGATTCCGTTTCATATGATGCAAGCCTGCATAAAGAGATTTTTAAGATTGTGGATATTGTTAGGGACTTTCTTATAAATGAAAATCATTTGGATGAATTTAAAAAGGAATTCGAATACTTCAAAGTTGAACAAATTACCCGGCACATCCCTACAACAGCAGATAGGGATTACTTTAGAAATGCCAAAGATTATTTGAATGATGTTGATTTGGATGAAAATAACCTAATTCCAAACAACGTAAAAAATAGATACAGAATCTTTTTTGATTCAAGCACAATTGAAGAGTATAACTATAATCTGATAATCCATCAGTTGAATGGAGAATATTCCAAATTGAAAAAAGAAAAAGAAAAACCTCATGCACAAAGCAAAAAATCAGTTAATTCAAATAAAAAGGGGAAAAAAGAGATGATGGAATATTTTTTAAATAAAAGTAACAGTTATGTCCATTATAAAAATAAAAGCGAAAAGCTATTGAATGAAAATGAAGCCCTGAAAAATCAATTGGAAATGTATAAACAGGCATATCCGGATAAGGAATGTCCTATCTGCGGATATAAGGGAATCGACTTTAAACCCTATCCGCAAATAATTCATAGGGAAGTTGAATGTCCAATCTGCGCAAGCCATGAAAGGCACAGGGCATTATGGCTATATTTCAAAGAGAATCCTCAACTTTTAACCAACAAAAACAAGGTTCTCCATTTTGCACCTGAAGTGCAGTTTCAAAAGCTATTTGAAAAATGCGATATCGAATATCACCCTGCAGACATCAGCGATGAAAACTGGTATGTTGATGAACTTATAGACATACAGGATATCCCTTATGAAGACAATTACTTTGATTTGATTTATTGTTCACACCTGCTTGAACACGTACCTGACGACAATAAAGCAATTCGTGAACTTTATCGTGTCTTGAAGCCGGGAGGAACCGCATTGATTCTGGTTCCAATTAACGGCATTGCATTTGAACTTCCATACGATGAAACAAAAACATTGGAAGATGAACGATATGACACACCGGAACTTAGAGAAAAACATTACGGTCAATTTGATCACTTAAGACTTTACGGTTCCGATTTTAAAGACAAACTACTGGAAAACGGTTTTAAAATAAAGTCAGATGATTTCATTAAAAAATTAGGTTATGAAACTATTGAAAGATATGCCCTGATTAGAAACGAGAATATTTTTGAGTGCACAAAATAATGGTGAAAAAATGGTTAAGGTTTCAGTCATAATACCTTTTTATAATGTTGAAGAGTACTTGAAGGAATGTTTGGACAGCGTTGTCAATCAAACCATGGAGGATATTGAGATAATCTGCATTAACGACGGCTCAACAGACAATTCGATGTCCATTTTAAACACCTATGATGATGAAAGAATTAAAATAATCGAACAGGAAAACCAGGGCCTTTCATCAGCAAGGAATGTGGGGCTGGAAAATTCAAATGGAGATTATATCTGTTTTCTGGATTCGGACGACTATCTGGAAATTACTGCACTTGAAGAGATATATGAAATTGCACAGGACAAATCATTGGACCTCCTTATGTTCAAACTGATTAATTTTGATAACGACACCGGAGAAACTGAAATAGACGAATATTATGAAATGGAAAAACTGAAAAAAGTCGTTGGAGACAATATCTTTTCATATGAAGACACTGACGAGGTGTTTTTTGACTTGTCAGTTACAGCTCCTGCAAAGTTATTCAAACATGACCTCATAAAAGACCTGAGATTTCCGGAATATCTGATTTATGAAGATAACGCATTTTATATGGAATGCATATTAAGAGCCAAGAGAGCCTATTTCTATGATAAACACCTATATTACAGGCGTATAAGACCTAATTCAATAACAAGTTCAACAGAGAGAACTTCAGACTGGCTGGAAATATCAAATCTCATTATTGAAATAACAAAAGACCATGGATGCTATGAAAGATACGCAGAAAAAATCTACAACAAAAAATTCTCCAATACATTCAGATTATTCTCATTATGTGATGAAAAGGACAAACCTGATTTCTTTAAAAAACTGAAAAAAGATTTTACACAATTAAAAGAAAAAAATAAAAATGATGAAGTCCTGAACAACATCAGCGCCAGATTGAAGTTCATTTGGCAATCCGGAATGGAATGTGAAACCTATAAGGAATTTGAATTAACCGTCAACAACTATGATTTGAAAAGACAAAACAAGAAATTAGAAAAAGAATTGAAAAAATACAAAGAAATTAACGATTCCCTTTTAAATTCAACCAGCTGGAAGGTAACCAAGCCCTTAAGGAAAGGCAAAAAACTTTTTAAATAATCCAAAATTTATTATATGATAATATGGAAATTACAGCTTCTGAAATGAAAAAATCAATCCAAAAGATTTACGAAAGGTTGGATAAGGTATCTCCGGTTGATTTTGATTGCGGCAAGTTATGCGGTGAGGTCTGCTGCGTCTATGATGAAGACAATAACAACACGGAAGAGCTTGTTTTGTATTTGCTTCCAGGTGAAGAGCTGATGTATGAGGACAGCCCTGAATTTGAACTGTATTATATGGATTCCTCCGAAATCAGATATCCACATTCCTGGAAAGACAGCATTTACCTTGTCAAATGCGTCAACCCGCCAAGATGCGACAGGTCAATCAGGCCTATACAGTGCAGAACTTTTCCATTGGTTCCCCACATATCCAAAGACGGTGAATTCCATCTTATTCTTGATGAGACTGAATTTCCATATGAATGCCCTATCCTGCGAGATCATATCCGATTGAATGATGACTTTATAAAAGTAACCTATGAAGTATGGAAAATGCTTATCAGAAATCCCCTGGTTTATGATCTGGTTGATATGGACTCCAAAGACCGCGAAAAGAGAACATCATCATATAAAACAGTTATTTAAATACCATTAATCACATAATATTATCATGCTTAAAAAAATTCTGATTTTTACATTGGCGCTTTTTATCTTAATCAATTCAGCAAATGCCATAGACAGCTCAAATTGGAAAAACGTCAGCGTGGGATATGAGGAATTCAAGATTCCTCCGGAATATGAAAATCCCTACTCAAGTGACTTCAACATGTATGAGTTCGATGAG
>NZ_JBGVOG010000131.1:0-3756 GCF_045126245.1 Methanobrevibacter sp.
GAACCTCTTCTAACCCGTAGGGCCTTACCAAAATTATTGGAATGCCATATTTTTCACTGGCTTGCAGCAAGTCACCGAATAGCTCTTTATTGTCGTTATAAAGGCCTGCCAATAAAACTATTCCATCAACTTTTCCATAAAACGAATCGCCTGCTGTGGAATATGCTCCGGATACGGATTCTTTCCACAAGAAATCAGTTTTTGAGAATAATTTTTCTATAAATTGAGCATATTCTCGATTTTTATCAATACCATTACTAATAATAAGATTATAAATTTTATTGTCTTTTTCATCTTCAAACATTATTACACCTTGGTTTAATTATAGCCATTATATTATAAAACAATTTGTTTTCAAAATATTTATTATATTCAAAGTTATATGTAATTATAGAACGATTGTACAAGGAAAAATTATATGAAGGCTGCTGTTATAGGTTTAGGTGTAGAAGGAAAGAAGGCAGTAAATTCTCTTTTAAACCATGGATGGGAAGTTTATGCCACTGATTTGAATATTAATGTTGATTTAAGCGGTTTAGATTTGCCTAATTTGTCCATGAGTATGCTGGAAGGTGAACAAACAGTTTCTATTGTCGGTGAAAATTTAACTATTGATTTGGGGTTTACCAATTCATATGCAATTGAACAATGCGATGCAATTGCAATTAGTCCCAGCATGTATGGAGGGGCATTTGCTGAAAGGTTGCTTGAAAGCGGAGATTTGTTAAGTGATGTCGTTGATAAACACAAGAAAATGTTTACTATTGGAATAACCGGAACCAACGGTAAAACCACCACTGTCCATATGTTGAAAAGCATTTTGGAAAATGCAGGCAAAAAGGTTTTGGTCGGAGGAAATGGTGGTGGAGGATTTTCAGGTTATTACGATTTGATTTTAGAGGCAAACGATGGCGACTATGACGTATTGCTTGTTGAAGTATGTGACATGACTCTTGATTTTTGCAAGTATTGCTTTGATTTCGATTTCATTGGTCTTACAAATATCGGCAATGATCATATGGATGTTCACAAAACTATTGCAAACTATAAAGATTCATTAGTGAGATTTTTTGAAGGCAAAACCATATTCACCGCTTTTAATCAGGATTTCAACAGTGATTTTAAGGAGTCTGCAAGTAAGCATATTTCCTATTTCGAATATCAGGATGAACTGCAGCTTTTCGGCAAGTTTAATTTGCTTAATGCAGGATTGGCAACGGCCATTTCAAGAGAATTAAAAATTCCGAAAGATGTCATTAAGGAAACTCTCTTTAATTTCAAGGCGGTTCAAGGCAGATTGGATGTTTATAAAATTAATGATGCGTCAGTTTATGTTGGAAAAACTGATAATTCAGATGCATTAGCCTCAATATTGTCCGAAAGAGATTTCTACGCAATATTTATTGGAACACCTCGCCATAATGAAGAGCATCGGCTGGACATATTAGATGTTGCTGTTAAGTATAATCCGGAAGTCATTGTATTGTTCCCGGGTCTTGATGATACATTGGATATTGCAGTTTATAGGTTAAATTCCTTAGGTTATATGGGAAATATCATTACTGTCAATTCTCTTGATGAAATAATTGAGCTTGTTGCGGAATACTCTCATGAAGATGCTATTCTAATTGGCGGCAATGGTCAGGATACAATAATAGATATTCAAGAGAGAATTAAATTGATTTCTGAAAAATTATAAGTAAAAAGGAATACTTATATACTATGTAAAAGAAAGAGTTTTATTGTTATATAATATCATGGTGTAAAAGATGAGTCAAAGTTGGAGAAGCAGATCAATTACAATATTTTTAGCGTTGTTTTTCATATGTGTCCTGTTATTTGCTTTCACATTTGTAAACAGTACTCCATATTCCGGCAAATATGTGGCCGATACTTACAATATTACTGTCGGCGAGTCATTGTTTGAGGGGGATTCTGTTTTAGGTGCAAATAATCCTATAGAACTTCCATTTCTGTCAAATATTGGATCTATAGGTCATCAATTCATGGCTTTGGACATTAAAGGGATTTTAATGACATTGTCGACTGGTGTTGTACCATTTGATTTTACTTCCGTGTCAAGTGAAGGAATAGATTCCTATGGAAATGCTAAGGATATTGATGGACCGGGTTATGTGACTTTTGAGGGGGATAAGCTTGCTGTTAAAGGGCCTGACAATTATGTGTGGGGTTATAGTGTTCCGTCTAAAGTTTTAACTAAAACGGAGGATGGTGTTGATATTGTGGAAGACGGCAAACTTATAAAATCAGTTCCGGTTGATGAAATTAAACATTTAAACTTTACCAGTGATTATTATGATAATAATACCATTGTAAGTTGGTATAATTATGATGCTGTTGTTGGATCCAATTTCACTTTAGAAAAGGGTATGGCTTGGTTTTCTGATGGAAGAAATGATATAGGTGCTTCTGATGTTCCTAGAATCTTTGGACAGGATGTTGTGGATTATGCTGCAGAATACCCTACAGGTTCACCAATTTTATTGTATTCCGGTAATTATACTGAACAGGCCGGTGAGGTTTATGGAACTGCTTTAGGTTCACACCCTGAATACGGTGACGGAATCAGGGAAATCAATGCAAGACAATTTGTTGAAGCATGGAACGGCACTGTCATACCTCCTAATTCAACCAGCAGTGGTAAGGATTACGTATACTTCGAATCAGCCAGTGACGCTTCAGCTCCTGGAGGAAGTGCCGCTCATGGTGTATGCCCATCTGCAAGGGCATTAAGGGATGCGGTTCTTGCTGAAGGATTTGGAATGCCTGTTGGTATGACTGGTGATGAAAATGCTGTATTGTTTGGTTACAACCCTGCAAGCGGCATTACAGTATCTAACACTCATGACTACCCAGTTAAAATCAATATGTGGACCGAAGGTTCAGGTACTGGTATGGGCATTTATTGTCAAATTATAAGATATATTCCTAGTTAAATAGGTTATATCCTCTTTTTTTTTATTTTTATGTCAATTTCAACTATTATTACTGCAGCCGGAAAGAATTCTAGAATGAGAAAAGATCAAATCTCCAGAAATCTGGATTTGATAAATAAACTCATTTTGCCTTTTGGCAATAAGACTGTTTTGGAGACAACAATTGACAATGCATTATCTGCAAACATTGATGAGTGTATTGTTGTACTTGGCCATTATGCTAGTGAAATAAAAGAAGCTATCTGCGATAATTATGATGGCAGAGTTAAATTCATAGAAAACAATCCGGTTGATGTAGGTTTATCAACATCTCTTTTTAATGGTTTGTCAAATTCTAGTCATGACTATGCTTTATGCATAACAGGAGACCAGCCTACAGTATCTAGCGAAACATTCAATAGAATGATTGAAGTAAGTCAAAATTCAAAAAATCCTGAAAAGACAATAGCCATTTTAAGAAGAAGAAAAAGTGGGTTGTTGGATACCGCTGAAGGTTTGGGCATGCCTTTTGTAGCTCATAGAAAAAACCTGATGGGATATTTGGAAAAAGAAGACGATAATTTAAATCCGATTTTGAGAAAAATATTTGATGACGGATATACGTTTTACGGAATAAAAGAAAAAAATAAAAAAGAATTATTGAATATTAATCATTATGAAGATTATTTAAATCTTCTAGATTGATTGCAAGCCAGAAATAACTTCTTCAATTTTAGCCGCACTAATTCCAACGGTCATTTCATTGTCTTTAATGTCTGCCGCTTTTCTAGAACCATCACAGCCTAATGTGAAGTTAATT
>NZ_JBGVOG010000132.1:0-2798 GCF_045126245.1 Methanobrevibacter sp.
GGCTTTTCATCCCTTGAACCAACACACTGTATCATTACGACACGCTTCGGAACTTCGCCGTTGGCCTTCAGGAGTTTGCCCTTTGTAGGTCCGTTTACGCCTGTGATACGACCCAGTTCGGATTGTGTTATTACATCATCATATCTGGTATATCCATATTCAGGACGCTTTTCCATGTCAAAGAGCTTGTGGCCTGTTGCAACGATAATGGAACCAACCTGCAAAAGGGACTTTTCTGGCTTTCCTTTAAGTCTGATTGCCTTCATGTTACATGTTCTAAAACAGTCCCCACATTTTGAACAGTTATCCATATCAATGACATAGCTTTCAGGATATGATTGTCCGAAAGGCCTGTAAATAGCTTTTCTCATTGACAGATTGTCGTTCCAGTCATTCGGAACTTCCACTTCACAAACTTCTGCACATTTGCCGCATGCAATGCATTTGTCTGGGTCAACATATCTTGGAGACTGCTCAACAATCAGATTATATGTTCCGGCCCTTCTTTCGGCTTCAATTACCTTGGCGTTGGTCATCACTTCAATATTCTCATTCCAGACCAGTTCATTCAGGATTGGATTTAAAAGGCACATTCCACATTCTTCAGCAATTTTAACAGGTGAGAAAACCTTACCGATTTTTGCCATGTGCCCTCCGATTGAAGGGGACTTCTCAACTATGGTTACTTTTGTTCCCTGTTTTGCTAAAGAAAGTGCGGCATTCATTCCGGCAATTCCACCACCAATCACCGCCACTTCCTTAGGAGTCTGACAGTAAATAGGATCTACAGCATCGGATTGCTTTACCTTTTCTATTGAAGCATTAATTAAAGTGATTGCCTTATGAGTGGCTTTTTCCTTATCCGAATGCACCCATGAACACTGTTCCCTTATGTTTGCCATGTCCATCAAATAGGGATTGAGAGGTTTTACATAATCCTGAAAAGTCTTTTCATGACTGATGGGTGAACATGCTGCCACAACTACACGGTCCAAATCATGGTCAAATATTGCATCACGGATAATCTTACGCCCGTTAAGTGAACATAAGTTTTCAAACTGTCCGATGAATTCAACATCCAGTGATTTTCTCACTTCATCCAAATCAATTGTATCCGAAATATTTCCTCCGCATTCACATAAAAAAACGCCAACTTTCAAATCATCCCTCATTTTTTAACCTCCCTCAACTCTTTGATAATGGAATCTATTGGAGTAGTGTGTGCTTTTGCACCGATAACCTTATCTAAATCTCCTCCCATAGCCAATGCTATGAACTGTGCTATATTCAAATGAATGGCCTTGAATTTCCTGCCTTCCCTCTCGCCAATCAGATGCTGGTATCTGTCAAACTGAATATGGCAGTTCGGACATAAATGGACCAAAATGTCCACGTCTTCATCCTCAATGGCATTCATCTTATCTGCTGTTGCAGTAAATGACAAATCTGGATTGGAATACCTTTGCCTGAAACCTGTTCCGCAGGTTGCCCTTTTGTGGTCATACCATCCTATTGTAGCGCATCCGCAAGCTTCAACCAATTCATCCAGAACTTTAGGGTCCCTCACTCCGCCGACAGTATCCTCATAATGCACTTTGCAGTAATGGCATCCGTGATGGGTGGCTATAGTATAATCGCTTAAATCATATTTTATTTTATCCGGAATCTCATCAATCTTATTGTATAGGATATCTACAACATGAAAAATATTTTCTGTAGGTTTCAGGTCATCCTTTTCATATTTCAGATGTCCTAAACCGTTTTCATCGAATAATTGATTGATATGCTGCCTCAAATCATCCCTTTTATTCAGCAGTTTTACGGATTTTTTATTGATTGCATAGCATGTCGCACACATCATCACCAGATTAGGCCTTCCAAGTTCCCTGGCTATCCTAAAATTACGGGCTCCTATTGCAGATGTGTCAATCTGATTGAATACATCGGAATAGTAACCGAGTCCTGTGCAGCAGGTCTGCTTTTCTGAAATCGCATAATCGATGCCCAGCTTGTCAAATACGAATTTTGTGGATGATTCTACGCCGGGATATTCAACGCTTACCAGACAGCTTCTAAACAAAAGTATATTCTTATCAGGAATCTCCTTCATCTTCTCCCTCCTGAGATGCCCTTATCTTTTCAATACGGTCTTTAAATCCGGTTATTGTTAAAATTGTGCTTACCTCATCGATGACCTCTTTCGGCGGCATCAATGGAGGTTCAAGTTCCAGCTCATCCCTGATTTCACCTAAATTCTGTCTGAAATCCCACCAGCCCGGAACGTCACGGGCAATATCATCGAAAAATATTTCAGGAATTGCTCCAATAGCTGCTGTAAAGTAGCTATCCGCAAATCCCATATATTCATAAAGCTTATCATATGCAATTCCATTTGATATTGCAAACTGTTTTAGGATTTGATTGACTTCGCATACGCTGTTTCCCACCGGACAGACGCTATGGCAGGTATAACAGTAAAAGCAATTCCAGATATTGTCATCCTCAAGAATTGATATGTCCCCTTCAAGAACTCTTTCTATAATGTCTCTCGGATTATAATCGGAGTGACGTGCCGCAGGACATGTGGATGTGCACATTCCACACTGTACGCACTTTAAAACACCCTCCTCTTTTGAATTTTTAACATCCGAAATTATCTCTTCGGCAAAATCAATTGGTGAATCCGTTATCTTTTGAGTAGTCATAAGCATCACTATAACATGAATTCCTTGTTTTCAATCATTTTCTTTAATTTTAAAGACAATTTGTTGGCCCTTAACCTGTCGGATTGCCTGCAT
>NZ_JBGVOG010000133.1:0-12103 GCF_045126245.1 Methanobrevibacter sp.
TGAAAACCAGCCCCCGCAGGGTCTCCATGAACAGTTTTGGTTCCTTTGACTGTTATGCCATCAACATCAATAACTTTACCCGGTTTTAAAAGTACTGTATCAGATTTAGATTGATGATAAGAAGAAATGCAAGGCCCCCATTTTTCAAAACCCTTTAAAACGCTTTCGCTTCCGAAAATGGTTCCATGCTGTTTAGTCATTCCCCTTGTCATTGCTTCTATGAGAATTTCAGCATCATTATAATGGTCAGTGTGGGCATGGGAAACAAATACTCCACTTAAATTGCGAGGATCAAAACCAAATTGATAAGTTCTTATAAGGGCACCTGGTCCTGGGTCAACATGATAATTCTTTCCGTTAATATTATCAATCCTGAACCCTCCAGTCATCCTTCTTTGAGAGATAGCGGAAAATCTTCCACCACCACTACCTAAAAAAGTTAACTTCATTTAAACCCCCAATCATAATGAACATAAAATTACATCACATTTAAGGGAAGATTTATCCTTTTTAAGACATAAATCTTCATTTTTAATAATGACTTTATCTCCTAGTTTTATATTATCATTTTCAGTGAACATGATCACATTTTGACCCGGCCCTGCAAGTTGTTTCCAGTTTTCATCCATTGCCTGTGTTTTATCGTTTAATTGGACAAATACCATATTACCATCTATAGAAACAACCTTACCAACATCACCCTCATCAATGATTTTATTGGACATTTCTATTTCCCGACTTTGTTGAATCAATTGCTCTTTTAAAGATTGCCTGAATTTAAACAATACCTTAACATCCTGGTCAATAGTCCTGTTTAAATGCTGTTGAGCCTGATTAGTACTGAAAAGAGGGTCTTGTCTCAATACATCACAGTTTTTTCCAACTGTAGGAGTCATAGATGCAATTTCTTCTATAATCTGTTCAAAGATTTCCCCTTTTGATTTTAAACTAGATGAAGGTTTAAATCTCTTCGAAACTAAATTTTCAGCCATTTTTTTAGCGAAAACATTACCGAAGATAATTATTCCACTTTCACCAGCCCTCCGTGAAGTAACCTCGGATCCCAATAGTTCAACTAATTGATAACCTTTAGTGGTTCCATAAATTCTTCTGCGCCTAGTTTCAAAGGTTCCTTTTGTACTTACTTCTCCCCTAACACATTTTCCAACTATTTTCAATTTGCTTGCATCGTCAGTGATTTTTACTGAAATGTCTAACTCTTCTGCTCTTTTCAAAAAGTCTTCATCGCTGTCAATTTCACCATTATACAATTCATCTTCTAAAATCTTTAAATTTTCTTTATCTCCGAAATAACCAATTTTTCTTTTATCGGCAGCCATTACACAGCCGTTTTTTCCAATGTAAGCAATAATTAAGCTCATATTATTCCTCTTAATTCCATATATTATAATTAAAAAATTATAATATCAGAAGTTTATTAATTATATATAATTATAATTATCCTATATTATAAACTTAAGGCAAAAAAGTATGGTAATTATAAATCTTTAATATTCCCATTTCCTAAAAAAAGTTATTAAAAATTTCAAAAATAACTAATACAATTACATAAAGTAGCATATTTAAAATTATACAGTTTTAAATCAAAAATTAAACAATATATTTAAATATTAAAATTACCTATATTATAATTATAATAATTGTTAATTATTTATCATTATAAATTAGTATAATGTTAACAATAAATTACAAAGGAGAGAAACTTATGATAGATCTCAATAAAATGTTTAAACCTGAATCCGTGGCTGTTATTGGTGCTTCCAATACCCCTGGAAAAGTAGGATACATCATTGTGGACAATCTTATCAATGATGGATTCGAAGGCGAAATATATCCAGTAAACCCAAAAGGAGGAGAGATTTTAGGAAAAAAAGCTTATGCAAACATAACTGAAATTCCTGGAAATGTCGATTTGGCAATCATAACAATCCCTTCCCTATTTGTAAACACTGCCGTTGAGGAATGTGGAGAAAAAGGCGTTAAAAACATGGTAGTAATCACCGCCGGATTTAAAGAAATTGGTGAAGAAGGAGCTAAGCTAGAAGCCGAACTAACAGCACTTGGTGAAAAATATGGAATAAACATTATCGGACCAAACAGTTTAGGAATTACCGACTCACACACACCATTAAACGGGTCATTTTCACAGATGATGCCACCAACAGGAAACATTGCATTCATTTCACAAAGTGGAGCAATGATGGTAGCTATTATTGATTGGAGCGTAACTTCCGGAATTGGATTCAGTAAAGTTATCAGTTTAGGTAACAAAGCTGGAGTAAGTGAAATTGAATTGTTACAATACTTGGCTGAAGATGATGAAACTGCAGTAATCATTTGTTATCTTGAATCCATTTCCGAAGATGAAGACTTTGTAAGAACCATGAGAGAAACCGCAGTTAAAAAACCTATCATTATCCTTAAATCAGGTTCAAGTAGTGCTGGAGCGGCTGCCGCATCCTCACACACAGGAGCTTTAGCAGGTAGTGATTTGGCATTTGACACATCATTCAGACAATCCGGAATCATGCGTGTGGAAACCATGGCTGAATTATTTGATTTAGGTTTGGCATTCTCCAAAGCGCCACTTCCAAAAGGTGATAATGTAGCCATTATTACAAATGCAGGTGGGGGAGGAGTTCTGACCGTAGACGCAATGGAAAAAGCTGGTTTAAACCTTGTTCAATTCGATGAAGAAACCACTGCAAAATTAAAAGAATGCGTTACCGAAGAAGGCAGTGCCAAAAACCCAATTGATGTATTAGGTGATGCGCCTGTAAGCAGATACAAAGAATCCCTGGAAATTGTCTTAGGATATGAAGATGTGGACAGTTTAATCATCATGGTATGTCCTACCGCATCAGCCGATCCTGATGGAATTGCACAAGCAATCTTGGAAGAAAGAAAAGAATTCGACAAACCTATTATTGTTGTAAATATGGGTGGCCCATCATTTGAAGCTGCAAACGAAGCTTTAAGAGCAAACGGAGTACCAACATACGTATTCCCAGAAACTGCAGTAACCGCACTTGAAGCAATGACAAGATATGCAAAATTGCCTGAAAGACAATACGATGATGTTGTTGACAACATCACTGATGTTGACAAAGATGCTGTAAAAGCAATATTTGATAAAGTTAAAGCTGATGGAAGAGACACATTACTTGGTAGCGAAGCATATGCCGTAGCTGAAGCTTACGGAATTTCCGCAGCGCCAATTAAATTATCAACATCCGCTGATGAAGCTGCCGAACTTGCGGAAGAAATGGAATTCCCGGTTGTTCTTAAAATTGCATCCGATAAAATCTTACACAAATCAGACATTGGCGGTGTAAAAGTTGGAATCAGCAGCGCTGAAGAAGCAAAAGCAACTTATGACGAAATCATTGCAAATGCTAAAGCTGCACACCCTGACATTGTTCCGGATGGTGTAGAAGTTCAAAAAATGATGGATTCCGGTGAAGAAGTCATTGTCGGTATGATTAGAGACAAACAATTCGGTCCTATGATTGCATTCGGTATGGGTGGAATCTATGTAAACCTTATTGAAGACGTTTCATTCAACTTAGCAAAAGGTTTAAGTTCTCAAGAAATTGAAGAACAAATAGAAAGCACCAAAGTATCCAAATTACTTGCAGGATACAGAGGAGAGGCACCTTGCGATGTTGAAGAAGTTAAAGAAGCTATTAAAAGAGTAGCTAGATTGACTTTAGACTTCCCAGAAATATCCGAGTTGGACATTAACCCAATCTTCGTTTACGAAGAAGGTTCAAGTGCACTCGACATTAAAATCAAATTATAATTTCTCAAATGAGAAATTATCTCTTTTTTTTTCTTTTTAAAACCATTTAATTAAGTGATATTATGAATGGTGAACTTGATTTGGAATTATACACTATTTCCATTATAGGTTTAAATAATGCATTGGAAAACCCAAAACGAGACTCTTTTGAAGAAATAACCGCAAACTTTCAGGAATTATACGCAGATATCATTAATGATTTGAACCTGGATGAGATACAATTCAACGATTATTATTTATTCTTTGAAAACGGAAAAAACGTATTTCCACAATATATTGAAACGCTAAAAGAAATTAAAAATGAAGAAATTGCAGATTGTTTGGATTCCTTGATAGGCATTTTTGAAAATCTAAACAAAATAGCTGAAGCATTCCCATCACATAAGGAAATGATAAAATGAATGAAAAATTAGAACAAATCGGAATAAGAACAGATGCAAGATACGAATGCATCTATACAACAATTGATGATAAAGGCAATAAGAACTCCGCGGCAATCGGATTGAAGTATTTCGGAGAGGACAATATTGGATGCAGAATATTTGAAGGATCAAAAACCCTGGAAAACATTCAAAAAACCAAAAGATACGTTGTAAATATAACCCAGGACCCAATGATTTTTACCAAATCAACAATCGGCAAACTTCCGGAGGAATATTACACCGATGATAAAGAGATTGCCATTCTGAAGGATGCCGGATCGTATATTGTTGTTGACGTTGTTGACATCAATGAACAGAAACCTGAAAACACACCTATCGACAATGACCAGAGCATTTTCATGATTAAAGGTAAGATACAAGAAATCGTTATTAAAGATGAAAGCATTAAGGCATTCAATCGTGGACTGTCAGGAATAATCGAATGTCTTGTTAATTTTTCAAGATATAAGATTGTTGATGATGAAAAAAGAGCCGAGTATATGGATAGAGTCATTGAAAACAATAGGATGATTCAAAGAATTGGAGACGGCAAAACAAAAGAGTCAATGGAGATAATTAAAAAAGAATATGAAAAAAATTAAAAAAAAGCATAGTTAACTAACTATGCTTCCCAGAACAATTTGTCATGAGGTATAACATTCTTTAAAATACCAATATCAACCTCAAGTTTTTGGAATGCATCCACATCTGCTTTGAAACCATCATCAATACCAGAAATGAATGGGAAACTTTCTAATGATTTAGCTTCCAAATCAGCATCAGAAACAATATCATCAGGTAATAATTCTACAACTGCAGAAGAGTTTCCTGATTTAATATTATCATTAATGAATTTGGTTGCGTTTTCATGAATAGAAATAATATCCTTTACAGTGTCTTCATGGTTTTTGATAAAGTCATCAGATGCAACAACTACACAGCATGGGTGGTTTGGTAAAATAGTAGCTGAATCGGCTAAAACAACATTGTCAGAACTATTAGCTGCAATACTTACATAAGGTTGGAAGGTAATAATTCCATCAATCTGTTTGGTTTTTAAAGCATCGTTCATGGATGGAACTTTCATAGCTGAAATATTCAAATCATCAGTTGATAATCCATTTTTATCCAAGTAATATGTAAGTAAAACATATTGGATTGAAGCTTCACCAGGAGTTGCAATGTTTTTACCTTTTAAATCTGCAGCAGAAGTAATTCCAGAGTCTTTAGTTACAACAATTCCACTACCATCAGTTTGAGCGGATGAAATAACCTTTACAGGAACTCCTTTTTCAACAGAAGATAAAACCGGAGCAATACCCACATATCCAACATCGACTTCACCACTAGCCATAGCAGTCATCAAGTCTCCACCATTGTTAAATTGAACAAGTTCAGTGGTAATATTTTTTTCAGCAAATTTGCCTTGAGCATCAGCCACAAACAATGCTGCGTCATGATCGGAAGGCAAATATCCAATCTTTACAGTGTCATCTCCCCCGCCTAAAAAGTCAAGGAATCCTGCACTAGCTGCACCCATCACTAAAAATGCAGTAAGTGCTAACACTAAAACAAATGTAATCTTCTTATTCATTTATAATCACCGTAAATATAAGTTAACTTATTTACATTAATACTCTATCAAGTACAATATAAATAAATTACCTCTATATTTTATTAACAATTGTTATATTTTGAATCCCCTAATTAAAGTAATAATTTATTAATATATAAATGTTTTGAAAAAAAAAATGAAGTAGTTAAAATTAATTAACTACCTTTCCAAAAGATTTTATCCGGTGAAATCGGCTGTTTTAAAACACCTAAATCCACTTCAAGATTCATGAAGTCAATCACATCATTTTTAAAGTCATCATCCAATCCGGAGATGAATGGGAAACCGGACAATGCTTTCTTCTCAACTTCCACATCATTTACGATATTATCCGGCAACAGTCCTGCAGCCTCATCGGTATTGTTGTTGATAAAAGCTGTAGCATTCTTATGGATTTCCAATATCTTTTGAGTTTCATTAGGATTGTTTTCAATGAACTTGTCAGATGCCACAACTACACAGCATGGATGATTCGGTAAGATTTCTGCAGAATCAACCAAAACCATTGCACCATTCTCCTCAGCAATTGTTACATAAGGCTCAAATGTAATCATACCGTCAATTTTACTGGTTTTAAGCGCATCATTCATTGAAGGAACTTTCATGGCTGAAACTTTAACATCACTAATTGACATTCCATTTTGCTCTAGATAATATGTAAGCAACATGTGCTGGATTGAAGCTTCACCGGGTGTAGCTATCCTCTTTCCTGCCAAATCATATACTGAACTAATTCCGGAGCTTTGTGATACCACAATTCCTGATCCTTCTGTTTGGGCGGATGAAATAACTTTAACCGGAACTCCCTTTTCGATAGCGGACAATACAGGAGTGATTCCAACATAACCTACATCGACTTCACCACTAGCCATAGCAGTCATCAAGTCTCCACCATTGTTAAACTGGACTAATTTAGTGTTAATTCCATTTTCAGCAAATTTGCCTTGGGCGTCAGCTACAAACAATGCAGCATCATGGTCAGAAGGCAAATATCCTATTGTTACTGTATCCGAAGAACCGTTCAACAAGAAATATCCTCCAGCAACCGAAATAACAATAACGGCTATAATAATTGCGATAATTTTATTATCCATGTTTTCACCTATTATTAATTATATTGGAAAAATTATTAAAGGTTACTATAAAAAACAATATCCACATCAACACCTTAATATTAAAAAACCATATATTATATTGTAAATTAAAAAATCCGAAGGAATAAAATGAACTTAGAAAATAAAATAAATATTGTCAAAGATATTTTAAAAGACAAAAAAGTGGCCATCGGCTTTTCAGGAGGAGCCGACTCAACATTGATAGCTTATTTATCTTCAAAAGTAGCAGAGGACACATTAGCAGTAACTATCGATAACCATCTAATGCCAACTGGTTTTGTTGAGAATACCGAAAAGCTTGCCCGCATCTTTGGAATAAAACATGAAATAGCAGAAATTGACTTTTATGAAGATGAATCATTCTTGAGAAATGATTCTAAAAGATGTTATGACTGCAGAAAACAGATGTATTCAAGAATTAAGGAAATTGCCCTTGAAAACGGTTTTGACTTTATCTGCGACGGAAATAACATCAGCGATTTGGTGCTTGACAGACCTGGAATACTGATTACATATAAAAATAAGTTCAATACCCCCTTTATTGAAGCGAAACTGACTTCAAAAGAAATACATGAATACTTAAACAGCAACAACATTCCATATTCCAAATCAACAACATGTCTTGCAACCAGAATTCCCACAAATACACAAATTACCGCGAAAAAAATTGAGAAAATCGGCCATTGTGAAGATTACATTTTAGCAAACACAGATTGTGAAATTGTCAAGGTCAGAGATTTTGGAGAACTTGGTATTATTGAGGCGGATAACTTAAATGAATTATTCAAAGACAATAAATTTATTTACATCAACGATGAATTAAAAAGCAGAGGATTTAAAAAAATAACATTAAATTTATCGCAAATCAATGATGACGAATACATTGCAATTGACTGCCGGAAAGGTTCATTTTCATATCAACTTCCGTTTACAATAAACCTTGAAAATACGAAAATGCAACTCAAAGAAGTCATCTTCGCAGATGAAGAAAAAATTGAAGTTGAAAATTTTGAAATATTTGAAAATGGACTGATTAAAGGTCATGATTTTAAGACTTGCGAAATCGCATTAAATGCATTTATTGAAATATTGCCAAAATTAAGAAGAAATTAGGTGAAAATATGTCCTCAATGGATAATAGTGATGGATACTGGGAAATTGCTTCCCGTCAAATGAGCATAGTAACAAGAAGCGAACAGGAAAAATTTAAAAATGCGAAAATCACAGTTATCGGCTGTGGTGGAATCGGTGGAGAAACAATTGAAATGCTTGCAAGAATGGGCGTTGGCGAGCTTGTTTTGGTTGATGAAGATGCCTTTGACCTGTCCAATTTAAATAGGCAAACTTTAGCTTCAATAAATGACCTAGGAAATGATAAAAGTAGAGTTGCTGAAAAAAAAGTTAAATCAATCAACCCTTATGTTAAAGTTACATCATTTTGCGAACATGTCGATCAAAGCAACATTGACAAAATCATTGGAAACTCAAATATTGTCATTGACGCTCTTGATAATATCCTAACTAGAGTTATAGCCTCAAGAACCGCAAAGGAAAAAAGAATTCCATATGTCCATGGTGCAATCCATGGAACCATGGGCCAAATTACTGTATTTCTGCCAAACAGCGACAAAACATATGAAGAAATGTTTAATTTACCTTCACTTGGGAAGGAATTAAATGAAAAAACAATCGATGCCTTGAAAAATGTTACTTCAGGAGTCCCTCCTGTTATAGGACCAACTCCAAACTTGATAGGTTGTCTCCAGGCAATTGAAGCTTATAAAATCATTACTGGATTAGGTAAAGTTACCGTTGCTCCAAAAATGTTAACATTCGATTTATTGGATTTAGGTTCATTTTCACTGGATGAACTTTAAATCATCATTAACAAATAAATAATAAAGATTTCCATGTTTACCTATCCAAAAAAATTAAATAGAAAAGATTTGAAAAAAATCTCCAAATTTTCCTGTGATGATTCAATAAAAGACGCTTACATCAAATATTTGTCAAATTATTCATTTAAAGAGTTTGTTAAATATTGTGAAGATAATGAAGGCAAGAATTTAGAAGATTTAATTTTTAAATTCACAGATTTGCAGCTAGAAAAATTTGAACCAAACTCCCTAATTTGGGTTTCACATGTGATGATTAACTTCATGATTTATTTTGATGTAAATTTAGATTATAATGAGTATTATGACGCTTATGCATCAGCCATTCAATTAACAGTTCTGTCTTGCGCCATGGAGATGACTCTAAATAAGATTTCTTTTGAGGAAGTGCCATTTCCCCAATATTCAAAAATCTGTTTTGAAAAATTCTTTAACAAATGCCCTGATTTTAGATTTAATTTAAAAACAGATTGTAATTTAGCTTATAAATCATTTAATACTAATTTTGACTTTACAAGCGAAGAGTTTTACCTGAAAGTGAAAAAACACTTTGATGAATGGGTTATTAAAAAAAAGAGTAAAAAAAGAAGTTATCTATAATAACTCTTTTCTTAAGTCGATTGTGTCTTTTAAATCCGGTCCTGTTGAGATGATAGTTACAGGAACTCCAGTTTCAGTTTGAATATCTTCAATGAATGCCTTGGTTTCGCCTGAAAGTTCGCTGTAGTCCTGTACACGAGCACAATCAAATAATCTGTCAACACAGGTTAAAGCTATTTGAGTTGCACCATTGATTCTGCAGGATTCTTTGGCAAGTTCCATATCAAAGTAGCCTATACGTCTGCGGCGTCCGGTTACAACACCATATTCCTCAAGACCTTTACTTTCTGCTTCTTCCTGAGTCATTTCTGTTGGGAACGGACCTTCACCAACACGGGAAATATAAGACTTAAATACATTTATGACTTCATCAACTTTAGTTGGTCCAACACCCACATCTGCAGCGAAGGTGGATGCTGTAGTATCTTTACTTGTTACGAAAGGATAAGATCCATAATAAAGGGAAAGAGCAAAACCTTGTGAGCCTTCAATGAAAACATCTTCACCATTGTCAATAGCTTCATTACAAGCCAAAGACACATCTGTAATGTATTCTTCAAGTTCAGGGACATCACGAGCCAAATCAATTGTTCTCATTACACGGTCGGAATTGGCCGGTCCGCAACCTGATCCTGTACTTCCAATTTTTTTAGCCAAATGTTCTGAGCTTTTATCTCTTGTTAAATGGTCTTCATTGATTATTGCGCATCTTGGGTCAACACACATTCTTTCTTTTACATTATACTTTTTTAAGTCTTCAAATTCTTTAAACAATACGTCTGGATTAACTAATACACCAGCACCAATCATGAGCTTAGCATCAGTATGTACAAAACCGGACGGAGTCAATCTTAAACCATATTTTTCTCCATTAAACTCAACGGAGTGTCCTGCATTCGGCCCGACACCTGCACGAGCAATAATATCCGGTTTATCAGAATCACAAAGGTAAGTAATGCATTTTCCTTTACCTTCATCACCCCATGCTCCACCAACTAAAATACTACAAGTCATTTAATAACTCCTTAAATATCAATAAAATGTGAAAATTGGAAATTTTTTTCCATTTATATTCTATAATTTCTAATTAAAAAACTTTTCCAATACATATCTTATATTGAAGTGATAGCAAGACCAAAATAAAAAAAATAGTTAGATTATTTTTTAGGATACTTCAACGGATGGTTTTCACACATTGGATCTTTAATCAGATTTCTCTTAAGATGATATCTCAAAAAGTACAGCATCCATTGGTTTGACAAGTCCCTTAAAGAGGCATCAGTCAATCTTTCATGTTTGGTAAAGAAATCCATCTGATTTCCTCCAACGGCAATGGCTATCTCTTTTGTTTTAATCAGCATGAAAAAGTCATTTCTGATATTGTGAATATTGAAATCTTCCACAACAGAAATGCTTTTTTCCTTTTTGAAATCATAGAAAAATGTGTTGAGATATTCAAAGTCAACAAACTTTATCTCTTCAATTTCAAAAAATATCTCTTCACTTAAGAGTTGATTTTTAAAATCATATTTTGATAAAAATTCAATATCCCAAATGTTATTGTAAAAAATTGTGATGAATGAATCAAGTGCAAAACGAACTGTAAGAGAAAAATCTTCAATTTCTTTAGGAACTCCAAGTTCAACATCTTTAAACTCCAAATATATGGAATCCTGAGATATTTCTATAGAAGTCAACTTACCTGAATTAATCATCACTTCACGAATTAATTTAAGAGATCTCCCATTCATTCAAACACCCTTTTACAAAGTTATCATATGCTCCTTCAATTTCAAATTCCTTTTTATCGTCATAAGATTTGTCCCAATTAAATGAAAGAATCTCAATTTGGTTGTTAATAGTTTCATCCCAATTAATTGAAAAATCTTCATGCTTCAAATATTTACTAACAGTCTTGCCGATTTCTAAAGCCTTATCTTCATTATTTTCAAAATCTCCAAAGGTAATCTTTAACTTCCCATCAATGATTGCCTCTTCTATATCTTCAAAAGTATAGAAGCAAAATCCATCTGGTTTGAAATCGTTGTTCCTTAAATGAACATATAATTCAAAAGCATCCTGAACTCCCTCCTCAATATCATAGCCACAATTATGGATAGCCACAATGTTTTCACCGGCCAAAGAATTGAAAACTGATTCAAGCCTGCTGAAATTAGCGTTGTTAAATTCATTTAAAGAAAAATTAAATTGAGAAAAATCAACGTCTTCCTCAATGAATTCATCTTCCAATATTTCGAGGATTTCATCGGTATTAAAAAATCCTGATTTAGTGAGTATATCAATCATATAATCAATTTCATCCACCAAATCCGGATTCATGCCATCACCTTTCATCATCTCCAAAAATCAAAATACGGGTTACATTTCCCCTTTCGGTAAAACCTGCCATTACACGACTTTCACCAATTTTCGCCAGGGAAAAATCCTCATGAGGCTTAAACCCATATCCTTTAAGTTTAGTGTATGATTCAAATGCTATTTTTGGATAAATGTTAAAATTCTTTTGGAAATTATAGAAAGTATCCCTGAATTTCTTTGCGGAATTATTCTCTTTAATTAAATCTGATTTGAATGCTACAAAAATTTCTATTCCATCTTCCGGAACGGCATAA
>NZ_JBGVOG010000134.1:0-5737 GCF_045126245.1 Methanobrevibacter sp.
TAAAATAATATATATATGTTAGATGCCGGGGTGGCTCAGCTGGTTAGAGCGCACGGCTCATAGGGTAATAAAGCAGTGCTCTGACTTATTCCTGGGATACCGTGAGATCGCGGGTTCGAATCCCGCCCCCGGCATCCAAAATCCCAGGAATTTCCATCTAACTACTTTTTTTAAAAATATCTTTCAAATCATAATTATTTTATATCCCATTGACAAAAATATCATTGTTAAGTAAATGAGGATTTGAAATGTTATATAATACGCTTGGAAAAACAGGTCTGGAAGTTTCAAGATTGGGTTTTGGAACCATGAGGCTTCCGACAAAGGGTTCAAATGATCAGATTATCGAAGATGAAGCATCTGAAATGTTGACCTATGGAATTGAAAATGGAATAAATTTGATTGATACCGCCTATCCCTACCACAGCAAGACTTTGGAAGGAAGCGGAAACAGCGAAACATTTTTAGGAAAATTTCTAAATGAAAACAACTATAGAGAGGATGTCTTAATATCTACAAAGTCCCCCTCATGGGCAATCGAAAAGGAAAGCGACTTCGATTTCTACCTTGATGAACAGCTGAAAAAACTCCAAACCGATTATATAGACATTTACCTGCTGCATTCACTTACCGTTCCGGATTGGACCAAGGTGAACGATTTGAACGTTCTCGACTTTCTGGATGACTGCCTTTCAAGCGGAAAGGTAAGGCATGTAGGATTTTCCTCACACATCGAGGTGGACTACCTGATTGAAATCCTTGACGAATATCCGAAATGGGAGGTTGTCCTCACCCAAATGAATTACCTTGACGAATATTACCAGTCCGGAGTGATGGGCCTTGACTACTTAAAGGAAATAAATGTCGGAAGCATGGTTATGGAACCTCTCAGAGGCGGAAGGCTCGTTCAAAATATTCCACAATCAGTTCAGGACATATGGGACACCGCCGAAGTCAAGAGAACTCCACTTCAATGGGCTTTGCAATATCTGTGGAACAGGGACGATGTGGATTGCGTTTTAAGCGGCATGACATCACTTGAACAGGTCAAACAAAACATTGAAATCGCTTCAACCGTCGATGAAATAAACGACCATGACCAGGAAGTCATAAGGGAAGTCGCAAGACAATACAGGACATTTTTGGGAAACAGCTGCACCAGATGCGGCTACTGCATGCCTTGCCCGCATGGCGTGGACATCATCAACTGCCTGACCGAATACAATATCGCACATATGCTGAATAACCCTAAGGCCAGCGCAATGCAGTACTTTACACTGATTGATGATGATTCAAGGGCGGACAGCTGCGTGCAATGTATGGAATGCATACCGTTCTGTACCCAAATGATAGACATACCGGAAGAGCTGGTAAAAGTTCACGAATACTTCGGAAGCGAATATGACCACTTCTGATGTTGGCAAAATTAACTTTGATTTGTTGAGTTAAGGTTCATTTCAAATCAAGAACTTTAAACATTAAATCAAAATTTAATCCTTTTTTCAGAATAGTTTGAACAATATAGTATCAAAATTTAAAATTAATGGAATTATTTTTATTAAAAAAAATAAAACTTAAACATTTCAACATTAAAAACAAAATATAACAATTAACTAACTATTTTTTTAAAAACATTTATATATTATAATTAGAAAATATAAATTCAAGGTAGGAACATGCTTTCCGACTTATTTTTATAATAAATTCAATATTCCGGAAATATTGGAGCTGATTTGATGAGCGATATTAGTGAAGAAAAAATTCAACAAGTAACAGAACAGATGAAAGAGGATAACATCAAATTTATCCGTTTGCAATTTGTTGATATCAACGGTACTGTAAAAAACATCGTTATTCCATTTAACGAGGAAGATACTGAAGAATTATTCAATGAAGGAATGTTATTTGACGGATCATCCATTGAAGGATTCGTTGGAATAAATGAAAGTGACTTGGTATTAAAGCCGGATATCAATACATACTCAAGACTATCCTGGAGACCTGAAGAATCCGCAGTATGCAGATTCATTTGTGACGTATGGACCCCTGAAAAGGAACCATTTGTCGGTGATCCAAGAAGCATATTAAAAAAATCATTGGCAAAAATTGCAAAAAGGGGACTTCAATACAATATCGGGCCAGAACCTGAGTTTTTCATTGTAGACATTGATGAAAACGGATACCCTATGCCATACGACGATGCAGGCTACTTTGATGTGGAACCTCTCGATAAGGGACCTGACTTCAGAAGAGAATTGACATTAAACCTGGAAGAATTGGACTTTGAAGTTGAAGCTTCCCACCACGAAGTGGCACCGGGTCAAAACGAAATCGCATTTAAATTTAAAGACGCTTTAAAAACTGCTGATGCAGTAATCACATTCAAACAGGCTATCAAAGCTATTGTAGACAACATGGCCACCTTTGACCAGATGGACTACAGGGTAACATTCATGCCAAAACCGTTCTTCGGCGTGAACGGAAGTGGTATGCACTGTCACCAATCCATATTCAAAGGCGATAGAAACTTATTCTCCGATCCGGATTCAGAAACTGGCCTGTCCAAAGATGCGCTTCACTTCATGGGAGGATTGCTGGCACACGCTCCAGCTGTAACCGCAATCACAAACCCAATCGTAAACTCATACAAACGTCTTGTGCCTGGTTATGAAGCTCCAGTATACAGAGCATACGGTCTTAAGAACAGGTCTGCTTTAATAAGGGTTCCTGCAGCTCGTGGAAAAGCTACCCGTATTGAATACAGATCTCCAGACCCAGCATGTAACCCATACTTGGCATTTGCCGTAATGCTGGAAGCAGGTGTTGACGGTATTGTAAATAAGATTGACCCTGGAGAACCAATCGAAGCGGACATTTATAAGATGACTGAAGAAGAAAGAGAAGCAATGGGCATCAAAGTTTTACCATCCAGTTTATGGGAAGCCTACCATTCCCTTGAAGAAGACCCACTCATATTGGGCGCTTTAGGAGAACATATCAGCCAGAAATTCCTGGAACTCAAATATAAGGAATGGGACGAATACCGTGTCCAAGTATTCGGATACGAACAAAGAAAATATTTAGATATCTAATCTAAATATTGCCTTTTATTTTTTAAATGATAGCTAATACATTAATTACAAGCAATTTACTTTTAGGGGCTTTTTATGTCAGAATCCGAATACAGAATGATTGAAATACTTAGAATATTGAGTGCGCAAGATAAACCAACAGGCTCCAAAGTGATAGCTGATGAACTGAGAAACAAAGGATTTAATCTTGGAGAGCGTGCCGTCAGATATCACATGAAAATTTTGGATGAAAATGGTTACACCGAAAGGGTGGGATATTCCGGAAGACAAATCACAGACAAGGGTCTTGAAAAGTTAGAAAAGGGATTGATTTATGACCAGGTAGATTTCATCCACTCAAAATTTGAAGAAATGATTTATTTGACTGACTTCAACTACATCAACCAAAGCGGAAATGTGGTTGTCAATACATCGACTGTTTATAATGAAGAGTCAATCAATATAATGAAAAATATTTTTGAAAGTGGTCTTTCTGTTAGCCCTTACATCAATTTAAACAGAGTTGGAAACGATGGTGAAATCGAAGTTACAACATTGTGCGGCACAACAATAGACGGCATACTCCTGAATGAAGGTATAGCTTCACAGCTCCAATATGGAGGGCTCCTGAAAATCGAAGATTCAAGACCTATAGAATTCACAGAAGTGATATCCTACAAAAAAACATCCATTACACCTTTGGATGCATTTTCAAACAGTGGATTAACTTCCATTTTGGATGTAATTAATGAAGGAAATGGAATTGTACCCGCCAACTTCAGACTATTGCCTGGAGTCAGCAGACAAAAGACAATAGGCATAGTGGAAAAGCTAAATAAGATTGGAATCGGCGGCATAATAGACATTTCCGAAGAGGGAAATGACATATTGGGAGTTCCAGTACCTGACGGAATGATTGGAATGGCAATAATTGGTGGAATAACCCCATTTTGCGCCCTGAAAGAAATCGGAGAGGAAATTGACATAAAAATAGCTGAAGAAATATGTGATTTCAAAACATTAACCCCAATAACATCAAAGATTGCTCCCGTTTTACAAAGCGCAAAACATGAAAAAAGGGCAAAGATACCGTTTTTACTTTCAAAATCCTGGAATCTGATTCAGCAGGTGGACTTTGATGTTGAAAAGAGAAAAGGAGATATAATAGCTAATGTTTCATACATCTCCAAAGATGAATTGAATGATGCATTGGACATAATGAAGGAAACCTACGACAACAATCCAAAATACATCAATCCTTATTACAAGTTAATGAATCATCCGAGCGATAACGACAAAATTGGAATAGCCACAATATGCAGCTTGAGCATTGACGGAATTTTAATAAAAAATGGAATAATGTCTACTCCGAAATACGGAGGGCTGCTTGAGCTTGCCGAACCTCCGCTGTTCATCGATTTGATATCATACAACGGCACAACAGTAGACCCGCATAAAATCTTTTTATCCAAAAACATGACCTCAATCACCAGGGATGTTGGGCCTAATAAGATATTGGCAAGCGTGAAAGAGATTCCATACATTTCCAGAGATCATGCTATCCACCTGTTAGAAATTCTAAATAATATTGGATTTTCAATATATAAAATAGGAAAACCAAGAGAACTGGTATACAACTCAAAAGTGGATAACTATAATTTTGGTGTGATAACTGGTGGCGGTCTTAACTCAATAGGTGCAATTAAAGAAAAAGGCATTGACATTGAAGTTAAAGCCATTGAAAAATTAATACCGTTTGAGGAGATGGACAGACTGTAATTAGATTACAGTAACATCCACAGCTTCTCCATTTTTAGGTTTATGAGTAAATTCAATTATATCTTCTTCCACTTCATAAACATCAATTTCAATTGTGCCGCCAAGGTCACTTTCATCAAGTGAAACCATTATTTTAAATCCCGGTTTTTCAAAATATTCTGAAAAATCAACATTTAAAACCTCACCTTCAGCAAAAATCCTATTATAAGAAATTTCTAAGATATCATGGACTTTTACATTTTCTTTTAAATATTTTACAGCTTCTTGTGTTGTTAACTCTAAATTTTTCATGTTAATCAACTCCGCATTAACTATAATTATGTTTTCTAATATATAAAAGTTTGTTTGTATATTATCGAACAAAAATTTTTTTGTATGAAAAATCCAAAATTAAAATTAATAAAAAAAGAGAGTTTATAGAATTTCAATGATAATATCTTTATCATCATGAATATGGCGCATTTCTATTAAATCATCTTCAATTTTTTTAAAGTCTATTTCAACAGATTGATTTAATATTTCACCAGTTAATTGCATAGAAACCCTAAGACCTTCGCCAGTTTCTTCATCTTCCTCTGTGATGCCTAGCACCTCACCCGGAGCAAAAATACGATTATAAGAAACTTCTAAAATATCCCTGACATGAACATTGTTTCTAACATACTCAACCGCTTCATCAAAGGTCATTTCAATTTCTTCTACCATCATATCGCCTTATTGTTTTTTAAAAAAATAAAAAAAGGAATTAGGAATTATAAATTCCTATATTCTCTAATTGAAGTATATTCGTCGTCAAGTTCTCCGTATGAAGATAATTTTTCTTTGTTTGCTTCAGCATCCAAGTATAAATTACCTTTACCGTTAAGACCAATATCTCCAGTATATTT